>JALVCM010000050.1 GCA_027010005.1 Thiohalobacter sp. | reverse complement strand
GCATCGCGGGGATGCGTTCTTCGTCATCGTTGGGATTATTACCTGGATCAGCCATGGGTCTCTCCTTTCGTGGACGTCTGTTATACGGATAACTTTTTTAGATGCGGCCAGTTACCCCCAATAATCCTCAATACATAATGGTACATCCTTGATTTAAGTCAAATATAGCCGGGTTTATCATAATTAAAATTTATCACCCCCTGGTGATAAATGATTCTTGAGATAATATAGCAACATCCCGACCGGTGATTCCGGTGTTTGCACATACAAAAACAGGTGCCCCGCTGCGGGGCACCTGCATTCCAAACACCCGGAAAAACATTACATCAACGGGTCATGTATTGCGATAGTACAATTAGATACACCTGTACCAACAAAATCCGGCTGGAACGTAAACGTACCATTCAGGCACAACGTTCCGACTTTATTGGCATAGTCGCCCTGCCCACTCACCTCACGAAGTCCTGCACAACCGGCCATACGCAAGGCAAGCGTACCTGTCACCGACGGGTCTTCAACAGGACCCAGGTGAGGGAAGGCACGGCCGGTTAACTCTTCTTCAAACACGAAGCTGGAGCCGGCTATATTCATCAAAAAGTCATCCTGCATTGTCCAGGGCATTGTGGCCGGAAGAGCACTCCAGTCCGGGTTAGCCAGCCCGAAAAAACTGACATCAAATGCCGCAGTTGCAGAAATAGAACCCGCCTGGGTGAAAGCGCCCAGCGTCTGGCCGGTTCTTCCATCAGTCACCGTGGCATAGACTTCACCCGAGATGGGATACAGGATCGTTTGAACACCACAAGGGTCCCCGGGATCACCGGTAATCGTGCCATCAGCACAAACAAAACCACCGATCTGGCCATCAACATCCGAAATGGTGTTAACGATGGTAAGTGAAGGTGTGTTTGGATTGAATAGCATATGGTGAGGCTTGCCGGCATATGCCGAGCTTGCACCCAGTGCAAATACTGCACTTGCCACAAGAGCCAGAGATTTCTTTATTTTCATCATATTCCTCCTGTTGTTATTTCAATGCAGCCTTGATTCCAGAGTGATGGCTCACTCAAAAGCGGGCGAACCATCACTCCCCGGGACAAAGCCGTACCCCCTGAAGGCTTCAGTAAATATCGTTGGACGTATTGGTCACATTGAACTTGCCGGTTGTCGCCGGCAGTGTGATCCGGTCAATGACTTCCAGCGTGGTGCCGTCCAGTATCACCTGTCCACCACCTGAACCGGCCCAGTCAGATACCCACACCTCACTGCCGTCGGCATTGAACTCCTGGTGTACTGCTTTACCGGCTACGGCGACATCGAAACAACGATCCACTGCACCGGTCGACTTGGCGATGGCACAAATCTGCTTGTCGTTGGTTGAGCTCAGGGTCATGTCGACCAGCACCCACGGTGAGTTCGGGTGGGTCTTGATAAACAGTGAACCCGAAGCCGGCAACGCGATTTCACGGACCACTTTCCAGGCGTACTCCGGATGGTTGACCGGGTCCGCGCCGTACACGGAAACAAAGGGGCTACCGATATGCGGGGTTGCATTGACCCAGCCATAGTCCGGGTCAAGCCAGTTGGCTCCACGGCCCGGGTGTGGCACGTTGCCTACGTCGAAGCTGGTGACAAAGCTTTGCGTATCGATATCAACCACAACCATCTTGTTGCTGGCATTGGCTGCCGTCAGGAAGTAGCGTCCGGTATGATCCACACCCCCGTCGTGCAGGAAGCGTTCGGTGGCAATAGTCGAAACCAGAGGGAAGTCTGGCTGTGAGTAATCAACAATACCCACGTAGCCGGTCTCCTTCATGTTAACCACCCACACCGGTGCCGTGTGTGACGCCACAATGGCTGCAACCCGGACCTCGGGCAATGTCTCACCCTCGATGCTTTCCATCGGGATATCCTGACGGACCAGGGGTTCGAGTGTCAGACCGTCGTAGACCACGTACTGCGGTGGCCAGTAACAACCCTCGATGAGGTACTGGTCTTCATAGCCGTGGAACTTGCTACCATCGACGCTGCGGGCATCATGGCAACCCTTCACCTGTGCTACGACATTTGGTGTACTCGCCCACAGATCGATCAGGGTGACCAGTCCGTCACGGCCAATCGCATAGAAGTAACGACCACTCGATGATGAACGCAGGATATGTACGGCAAAACCAACGTCGACACGTGCGATCTCTTCGTGGGTATCACCATCGAAAATCGCGATCTTGCCATCATCACGCAGTACAGCACCAATGAAGTTCTCCCAGTTACGGGTAGTTTGTGGCGCTGTCGGGCGATCGGCTACCGGTACCAGCAACTGCCAGCTTGCCTGGATTTCCGGCATCAACAGAGGGGGCGCCTCGGGTGGCGGTAACTGCAGGAAGGCCGCCAGGTTATCCCTGTCGGTATCCGTCAGAATACCGGATGTCCCGAAGTTGGGCATACCCGCGGGAGAACCGTGCAACAACATGGCCCTGAGGCCATCGGTGCCAATTTCCTTTGCGCGTGCTTCATCGATAACAGGGCCTGTAGCGCCCGTGCGGTAGAGACCGTGACAGCCTGCACAGCGGTTGAAGTAGAGATCCCTGGTATCATTGAATTCGACATCTGACAGTATTTTCGGCGCTGTCTCGGAACGAACCAGCTGTAAATCAAGATAGGCTGAAATGTCCAGCGCATCATCATCGGACAGATTGGTGTCCGTCATCCAGTAAGGATAATTTTCCAGGCCCTCGCCAAACGCACCATGACCGATCATGGCTGTCGGTTCAGCGATAAAGGCCTGTATCCATACCGGCCTTCTTCTGCTGACCACATCGATCAGATCAGGTCCGGTACGAGCACTGGTACCCATGGCATGGCAACCGGTACAGTTTTCCCTGAACGTCGCTTCACCCCTGGCGGAATCGCCACTGCCGGACAGGCGCTCAGGATTACTGGTAGATGGCAAGGAGTTTACGTAGGCAGCAATATCGTCTCTCTCTGTGCCGGTCAGATATGACAGGAAGTTCATCTCGGGCCGCCACCTGATCGCATTACTGAGCATATTGCCTTTACCGCGAATACTCTTGCGCACAAATCGTCCGCCGGCATCACTGCCGTGGCAGGCAAAACATATGCCCTGGTAGAGCGCTTCTCCGGCAACCGGATCACCACCGCCACCACCACCACCGCCGCCACCACACTTACCACCGCGTGCAAACACACTGCCCGTCATCAGGATAAATGGTGACACCAGCACGGCTGTTGCAAGAAACCTGAAAATCTTCTTTTTCATATTCACAACCCATCTCCTCTTTACGGCAGGCAACTCATAGCCTCACATTAAGGCAGTCAACTGAATGAATGTGGTGTGCTTCTGCACATGTTCAACAGGCGACACAAGTCACTCGGAGCGTCTTCGAAGACAGATCCGGCCGAAGGAATTAATGGTGAAATTTTTCCTCCCAAACCAGCCCGCTTGCATCACCGGGGCTGGCAATTTCCTTTAGACCGGTTCCAGCTCCGGATCTGCCAGAACAACTTTTTATATGAGCCTGTTTATTCAGATACTCGTAAACCCTTACCTGTACCTGTTGATGACGGTATCGAATTGGCTTATTGTTAACCATGACCCGAGGGGTACATTTTTATAGCCCGAAAGGGCTATTTCGAACAGGCAGCAGCAGTTTGTACACAGGGAGGTAATACCTGGTTGTTGCAGGGAGTTGAAGTATGGGAGCCTTTCAACAACTTTTTAAATACAGTAGCGATGCTGTTTTCGGCATTAGCAACGGTGGTGAAATTCTCTACTGGAATAGCGCCTGTGAGAAAATGCTTGGCTGGACATCTGACGAGACCCGTGGCGAGCAATGCGCCAAGGTACTCGACGGGAATGACCTGCATGGCAACCCGTTCTGCGGACCGGATTGCCCGGTTCGGAAAAAACACGCTGCAAAACAGATACACGGTGACTTCGACCTGCTGATCGACAGTAAGTGCAGCAGTTCAAGTTCAACCTGGGTCAATATCGGTATTTATTATGTCCCACCCGACTACCGGGAAGAAGCAGAAGGGATAGACGTCTTTTTCAGTTTACGTTCTGTTGACAGCCACCGCCTGTTACAGCGCATGGCCAATGGAACGTTTAACGACACAACAAGGACACAATCACTAAACAGCTCCCCCATAACGGCAAGAGAAGTTGAAGTTCTGCAACTGGCTACACAGGGCCTCAACTCAAAACAGATTGCAGAACAACTTCATATTTGTCCTGCAACAGTCAAAAACCACTTCAGGAATATCTACGCCAAACTGGAAGTGCATAACCGGGCAGAAGCCATCACAGTTGCACTTCAGAGCGGTATTCTGTCTCATACGGGTTAGCTTGATTACCAGGTGACAGGAAACTGTCTTTGATGGTTTACCTGTGCCACCGGAACAAGCCTGGTCGAAAAGGAGCCCCTATGGCATCAATCAGTGAATTCTTCAGCGCCCAACACCGGACCTGTGACAAGGTCTTTGAGGAAATGGAAGAGGCTGTCAGCGCCGGGGACTGGCCACAGGCCGAGTCCTCATACAGGAAATTGAAGCAGGATACCCTGCAGCACCTTTCGAATGAGGAAGACGGCCTGTTCCCCCTGTTCGAGGAAAAAACCGGCATGCAGGGAGGACCCACGCAAGTCATGCGAAGCGAGCATGTCGAACTCAGGGAATTACTGCAACGTATCGGCGATGCCGTGCAGGCCAGAGACCGGAACGAAGTTCTGGGGACGGCGGAAACCTTTTTCCTGTTCCTGCAACAACACAATGTCAAGGAGGAACAGGTGCTGTACCCGATGGCGGACCAGGCCCTGCAGGAATCCCTGCAGGAACTGTCAGCCAAAGTACCGGGCTTCCCCTCTTCAGACTGACAATGAACACGCGCCATCTGGATGTCCGCGGACTGGAAGCGCCGGAACCACTGGAAAGAATTCTTGGCGAACTGGATTCCCTGCAGGATAACGAGCAACTGGACGTTATCCACTGGCGGGAACCACTGCTTCTGTACCCCATCCTTGAGGAGAAGGGCTGGCAATACAAAACAGAATACGATGAAAAGGCCCGCACCTACCTGATCAGTATCCGGAAAGCACCACGGTGAACCTGGGCGCACTGTCTCTGGAGAATGCACCGGGGTTCTGGACGCCGCTACGTTTCTTTTTAACCGTTCCGGTTTTCGGCATTCTCGCCGCAGTCATCATCTTCCTCGATGGCGGCCGGCTGTTTGACTCCCGCTGGCTCGCTGCATCACTGGCCGTTACCCATATCTT
>JALVCM010000049.1 GCA_027010005.1 Thiohalobacter sp. | reverse complement strand
AGCTCGGCCAGCCCATCGACCTGGCGTTACTCATTGATGTCGATGTCGATACCATCATGCAGCGCCTGTTCGGGCGTCGTACCTGCGTCTCCTGTGGGGCCAGCTACAATATTTTTTATGCTCCGCCGAAAATGGACGGCCGTTGCGACGAGTGCGGTGGCCGTCTGCGGCGTCGTTCGGACGATAATGAGGAAACGATTGGCAATCGCCTGCGAACCTACGAACTGCAGACCCTGCCCGTGGTGGATTATTACCGCGAACAGGAGATCCTGCGGCAGGTCCAGGGGGTTGGTGAGCCGGATGATGTGTTCCATGCGGTACTGAAGGTCGCGGAGGAAGCAAGGAAGGCATTTGCCAGCCGGGACCGTTCCGCGACCATTCGCCGTGCCGTGGCGCGCAAGTTGCTGGAGCAGCGTGACAGTGATGCAGCGCCGGAGAAGAAGATTCCGGCTGAGAAGAAACCTGATGCAGGCAAGGCACCTGCATCTGGCAGGAAGCCTGTGAAAAAGAAGGCCGTCGCGAAGAAAAAGACTGTCGTGAAAAAAACAGCGGCAAAGAAAGCGGTCACGAAGAAAGCGGCTGCAAAGAAACCTGCTGCGAAGAAAGTTGTTGCCAAAAAGAAAACAGGCAATAAAAAGGCCGGTACAAAAAAAGCGGTTGTAAAGAAGGTTGCGAAGAAAAAGGTCGGTAGCAAGAAGGCCGTTGCCCGCAAGGCTGCCGCGAAAAAGAAAGTCGTGGTCAGAAAGAAACCTGTCGTAAAGAAGAAACCGGCCAGCAAAAAGAAAGCCGTGACGAAGAAGAAAGTGCCGGCAAAGAAGAAAACGGCCGTGAAGAAGAAAGCAGCAGCAAAGAAAAAAGTGGCCGCGAAGAAAAAAGCTGCACGCAGGCGGCGTTGAGTACAGGCTACTGGCTTTAGTGAACCTCATATTTAATTCGTCATTGCGAGGAACGAAGTGACGCGGCAATCTCTGACAGATTGATTCCATTGTATGAGATTGCCGCGCTTCGCTCGCAATGACGTGAATGCTGAGTTAATCAGAGTTTTCTTTGTTACTCCGGCGGGTACTGGATTCTATTGTGGTTGTAAATAATGCAGCTTGCCAAGGTACGTGACAGTCTCTGGTCATGGTTGCAGCAGTGCCTGTTGAGACGGGCGCCGCAGGACGACCCGGTTTCCACTACCGCACTGCTCCAGGCGTTGTCAGGCTATACACTGATCGACCTGGTCCAGGCCAGCGCGAGCTCGAGCCTGCCGATTGCCCTTGGCATGACACTGGTCGATGCGCTGCTGATGGTGGTGTTCAGCTGGGTGGTGTTGCGCATTGCGGGCTACACACAGCGTTTTGTGCAAACACTGACGGCGTTGGCCGGAACCGGGATGATACTGGGGTTGCTGGCGCTGCCGCTGGTACAGCTGGCGGCCAGTGCGCACCGGAATGACGAGCCGATGACAGATCTGGTACTTGGCTGGCTGATGCTGCTGGTGTGGAGTATCTCCGTACAGGCACATATCTTCCGCCATGCATTGACCGTGCGTTTCGGTACCGGTTTATTGCTGGCCGGGTTGCATACTGTGCTGGGGATTGGTCTGATTGAAACCCTGTTCCCGCAAACACCGGGCTGAGCGGGCAAGGATTACGATGAAGTTACATATACTGGGTATTTGCGGGACATTCATGGGCGGGCTGGCCATTCTTGCCCGCCAGGCCGGTTTCGAGGTGGAGGGGTCGGATGCCAATGTCTACCCGCCCATGAGTGACCAGTTGCGTGAACAGGGTATTGTGCTGAAAGAAGGCTATTCCCCGGAACATCTCGACCCGCCGCCTGACCAGGTGGTGGTGGGCAATGCCATGAGCCGCGGCAATCCGGCGGTAGAGGCCATGCTGGACCGTGGTCTGCGTTATACCTCCGGCCCGCAGTGGCTGGAGGACCACCTGTTGCAGGACCGCTGGGTACTGGCCGTGGCGGGTACCCATGGCAAGACCAGTACCGCAAGCATGCTGGCCTGGATACTGGAGCACGCCGGTTTACAGCCGGGTTTCCTGATCGGCGGTGTGCCGGGTAATTTCGGTGTATCCGCCAGGCTTGGTGAGTCTCCCTTCTTTGTGGTCGAGGCCGACGAATACGACACGGCATTTTTCGACAAGCGTTCCAAGTTCGTACACTACCGTCCGCGCACCGTCATACTGAATAATCTCGAGTTCGACCATGCTGACATTTTTCCTGATCTTGCGGCGATTCAGCGCCAGTTTCACCACCTGGTTCGCATTGTGCCGGGCAGCGGGCTGCTGGTGGTCAATGCCAACGATGCCAATCTTGCCGAGGTACTGGAAATGGGCAGCTGGACACCCGAGGAAACGGTTTCCGTGGGTAATTTCCCGGCGCGCTGGCAGGCCGCTCTGCTGGCCGCCGATGGCAGCCGTTTCAATGTGCTGCTGGATGGCAAGGTGGAGGGTGAAGTCAGCTGGTCACAGCTGGGCGAACATAATGTGCATAATGCCTTGTCGGCCATTGCGGCCGCCCGGCACGTCGGGGTCCCGGTCGCACAGTCGATCGAGGCACTGGCCGGGTTTGCCGGGGTGAGGCGGCGGCTGGAAGTGCGTGGTGAAGTGGCCGGTGTCACCGTCTACGATGACTTTGCCCATCACCCGACCGCGATTGCGACCACCCTGCAGGGGCTGCGGCAGCACGCTGACGGGCGCCTGCTGGCCGTGTTCGAGCCACGTTCCAATACCATGCGTATGGGCATACACCGTGAATCACTGGCACAGTCCCTGTCGGGGGCCGATGCCGTGTGGTTGTTCGAACCGGACAATCTCGGCTGGGACATTGGCGAAGTGTCAGCACATGTCATGGCGCCGGTCGAAGTGGCCGGTGATATCGACCGACTGGTGGAGTCCGTGGTGGCCGCAGCGCAGCCCGGCGACCGCCTGGTGGTCATGAGCAATGGCGGCTTTGGTGGCATCCACGAAAAACTGCTGGTGGCCCTGGGAGCGGCACATGCCTGAAGAAACGCCCTTTGCCCTGGCGTTGACCGGTGCCTCCGGTATGCCCTATGCCTTGCGCCTGCTCGAAGTCCTGTTGAAGGGGGGGCAGCGTGTCGACCTGATGGTGTCCGCGCCGGCACAGATTGTTATCGGTATGGAAACCGGACTGACGCTGCCCGGTCGTTGTACCGGGATTCGCCGCTACCTGGCCGAACACTATGCCGTAGACGAGGCGTTGCTGCGGGTCTTCGGGCGTGAGGAATGGACGGCACCACTGGCCAGTGGTTCCAGTGCCCCGAAAGCGATGGTGGTGTGTCCCTGCACGACCGGTACACTGGCTTCGATTGCCGCAGGCACCAGTAACAACCTGATCGAACGCGCCGCCGATGTGGTGATCAAGGAAGGCCGTAAACTGGTGCTGGTACCCCGTGAAATGCCATTCTCCGCCATTCACCTGGAGAACATGCTCAAGCTGGCGCGGCTCGGTGTGGTCATCATGCCGCCCAGCCCGGGTTTCTACCAGGGCGTGACCGGCGTCGATGACCTGGTGGATTTTGTGGTGGCACGTATCCTTGACCAGATCGGCATTGAGAATGATCTGTCGCCGCGTTGGGGCGGCGACCACCCGGGGTTGCCCGAGTGAAGCGTGCCAGCGAGATTGCACTGTTCCCGCTCAATACCGTGTTGTTCCCCGGGGGACTGCTGCCGTTACGTATTTTTGAAGCGCGTTACCTGGACATGATCAGTGAGTGCATGCGTAGCCAGTGTGGCTTCGGTATCTGCACCATCCGCTCCGGTACTGAAGCAGGCAAGGCAGCGCAGTGCTACCCGGTAGGTACACTGGCCGTGGTGACCGATTTCGACCGGGGTGAAGATGGTCTGTTGCGGGTGACCGTGCGCGGGGAGCAGCGTTTCCGTATCGAGGCATCCCGGGTCGAGGCCAACCAGCTGCAACAGGCACATGTCAGCTGGCTGGAAGAGCGGGATGCGCCATTGCCCGCGGAACGCAAACCCCTGGCAGACTTGCTCGGCCGCCTGTTACACCAGGCAGAGTCACCGGTTGCGGAAGTGGCACCGGATTTTGGCAGTGCAGGCTGGGTCGCGGGGCGTCTGGCGGAGCTGCTGCCCTTTGCACTCAGTGACAAGCAGCGCTTGCTGGAAACAGACAGTGCGCTGGAGCGGCTGGAAATCCTGTACCACGAGCTGCTGGCGGAAGATATTACTCGCTGAGTTGCCGTGGGCTGACCAGCAGTACACTACCGTCCCAGTCTATATCGGCGACTTCCGTTTCACTGATATGCCGCCGCATCTTCTTTACCCTGAAGCCACCCAGTTCAGCCTCGAGCTGTTGCAACGGGGTATTGAAATCCGTGTCAGTGCGCAGAAAACGCAACAGCCAGAAATGATCATCGAGCTTTAACAGGGAGGTATTGCCGATCCACAGGGTAGTATTGTTCTGCGGGTCGTAGTACCCGCTTTCCCACAGGCGCAGGGTCAGGATGCGCGCCTCACCCGGACGCTGCCGGGTCAGGAGCAGGCGCTGTGGTTGCCCGCGGTGCAGTTGCGGCAGGACCGGCATGTCACTGATATCGGCCTCACTGTTAAAGAGATCCACGAGGCGTATAACCCCCGTGCGTGGTGTTTGCCAGCCCTGTGCTTCCAGTGCGGTGCGCAGCTGTTCCAGGCTGCCCAGCCATTGCAGGGTCAACGGGTGGTGGTGACGGCCTTCCAGGTCATCGCGGAAGGCGGGCAGGGTCTGCCAGCCGTCTGCCTGCCAGTCGTGGTACGACATGGCGACGGCTGCCGGTTGCGATGGCTGGTAGAAGGCCAGGTCCCGCTCCAGTGAGCGGGCGCTGTGAAAACTCGCGAGGGCAAACAGGACCAGCAGGGCCACGGGTGCAACAGTACGTGTCGACAGCGCGGGCGCGGGATGATGGCGGTAGGCAATACCCATGGTCGCAACCCATACCAGCCCGAGGCTCCAGCCCGCGAGGATGTCGGACAACCAGTGTGCACCGAGGTACAGGCGCGAGAAACCGATGGAGACGACAAGAAAAACGGTGATGGAGTAAGGCACCCAGTGCCAGTTGCTGCGCAGTTCACGGGCAATAGCCACAGCCAGGAAACCGAATACGGCGACAGACAGGCTGGCGTGCCCGCTCGGGAAAGAATAGCTCATCAGTGAGGTGTCGAGCAGCGGCGGGCGTGCAACCGCGGTGTGCAGTTTCAGTGTCCAGGTGAGCAGGGCAACGGCAGCCACGGTAATGACCCAGTGCAGCGCCATGCGCCAGTCGCGGCGCCATACCAGC
>JALVCM010000048.1 GCA_027010005.1 Thiohalobacter sp. | reverse complement strand
TCATGACCTGCAGGACGGTATACGAGAGACAGCACCGGCTTACACACGCAGGCGGTATGTACCCGCCACCCTGTCACCGTCACGAAAAATACAGGATGTACTCAATATGCGGCAATCTGCCTTATTTCGTCTGTGGACGATATTACGCCACTCCCCTGTAATAGCTCTCCATGAAAGCCAATGCAAGGAAGCGGCTGGCCCAGCGGGTACGATTGATGCGTACCCGCCGAGGCTGGTCACAGGAAGTACTCGCCGAACTCAGCGGACTCAACCGCAGCTATATCGGTGCGGTTGAACGCGCCGAACATAATATCGGCCTGGATAATATCGAGCGCATTGCCGAAGCGCTGGAGACCGGGCTGACGGAACTGCTTGATGGCGCCACACCCGTTTCTGCCACACCGCCCCCGGCAAAAGGAAATCCCCGCACAACAGTTCATGTGCCCGTCATCGTACACCGCAAAATATTTCTTGAACTCCTCAGGCAGTGCGGTGAAACACATCGCGAACTTGTCCTTGTCTATCTTGAACGATGCGGGGTAACAGTAAGAGATTAACAGACTGCAAGCGGCCTAGTGCCGGTGAACCACTTCACCATATTCATGCCGTCCTCGCCTGAGATTTTTATACAGGCGGATCATGAGTATCATTCTGTCGATGGCAGCTGTATCGACCTGTGACAACGCCAGTCCGACACGGAGCGGAATACCTTCCGCCACAGGTTCACCGATTTCGATAAAGTTACGCAGCCCCCGGGTTGCTGAAGAATCCTCCAGTGCCAACCGCCGCAACTCAGCATCCAGGGTCACTAACTCACAACGCCATACCACTTCACGTCCTTCAAACGGGCCAGTAAACGCCAGCACGGCACGGTCTTCGGACTGCTCAATCAGCCAGCGGGACAGCCCTGATTTTTCCAGGAAAGCAGAAAAGCACTGTGCATCACCGCTATGGGCGTCGCTATCCTGTTCTTCCTGCCTGGACATCCTGCTGAACACACCTAGTCATTGAAGAGCTCGTCATCAAAAAAATCCGGTTCCGGGGGATTCCCGTCATAAATATCGAACCAGCGTTTTTGCCGGTAGGCCGTGCGAACCTGCAGGTAGGCATCTACCGAGCCGGCATCAAGCACCCGTGATGCGGAAAGCAGCTCTGAACGTTTGTTCACGGCAAACAGGCTGTACCAGCCAAACCGGACCCAGCCGTTGGTTCGCATATTGACCGGCTCCATGGCCCAGGCAGGTGGCAGGCCTGCGGTATCACGCACGGTACTGGGTCCAAGGATCGGCAACACGAGGTACCACCCTTCCCCGATGCCCCACACACCAAAGGTCTGACCGAAATCCTCATGGTGCTCCTCCATACCCCATGGCGTGGATACATCAATAAGGCCGGCAACACCGAACACGGTATTAAAACCGAAACGCATGGTGTCACTGGCAGCCTGTTTCGGTTTCCACTGCAACACGTCGTTGACGATGACAATCGGCTCATAGATATTACCGAAAAAGTTGCCGACACCTGTTCGCACGGGAGAAGGAATATAATCCCTGTAATACTCTGCAACCGGCTTGATCAGCCTGCGGTCAAGTGTGTCGTTGAACCGGTAGACCACACGATTCATGCCTTCCAGGGGATCATTGGCCTCTTCATAGGGCGAAGTGACTGCACAGGCCTGCAACAGCACGGAAAGTGCCCCTGCCAGTATGATCCGGACCTGTTTCTGTTTACTCATGTTTTCCACCCGTTCCCGTTGTGGTGCATGATTGTTATTTCTTGACGTGCCGCAACATACGCTTGCGCTGACGCTGCTGGCGTGGCGTAAGCTTGTTGCGTTTATCCTTGTACGGATTATCGCCTGTCCTGAACTCAAACCGGATCGGCGTACCCACCAGTTTCAGCGCTGAACGAAAATAATTATTCAGGTAGCGCTTGTATGTGTGCGGCAAACGTGACGTCTGGTTGCCGTGTATCACGATAACAGGGGGATATTGTCCACCCTGATGCGCATAACGCAACTTGATCCGCCTGCCTCTTACCAGCGGTGGCTGATGATCGTGAACCGCTTGCTCCAGTAACCGCGTCAATTCAGAAGTCCCCACCTTGATCGATGCAGACCGGTGTGCAGTCTTTACGGCTTCGTACAGTTCACCCACGCCACTGCCGTGCAGGGCGGATATAAAATAACGCTCCGCAAACCCCAGAAACGGCAGGCGCCGGTCCAGCTGCTCCCGGTACCAGTTGCGCTGGTCTTCATCCAGACCATCCCACTTGTTTATCGTCACCACAAGTGCCGTACCACTTTCCAGTATGTGCCCGGCCAGCGTGGCATCCTGCTCGGTCACCTCGCCCGCGTGTGCATCCAGCACCAGCAACGCCACATCGGCATCGTTGATGGCCTGCAGTGTCTTTATCACACTGAACTTCTCGATGGTTTCACTAACCTTGCTGCGACGCCGTACACCCGCGGTGTCTATCAGCGTATAGGGCTCACCGTCACGCTCGAAGTCTATGTAAATACTGTCGCGCGTAGTTCCTGGCTGATCGTAGGCAAGCACGCGTTCTTCACCAAGCATACGGTTGATCAGCGTGGACTTGCCAACATTGGGGCGCCCCACCACGGCGATACGAATTCCTTTATGCGCCCGTTTTTCCGCCTCGACTTCTTCACGTGCCGGGAAATCCGCCAGCACACGGTTGATCAGCGAGGTAACACCGTGACCCTGTGTGGCAGCAATCGGCACGGGGTCGCCCAGCCCCAGCGCGTAGGCATCGGCGACAATCGTCGCCGTATCCTGTCCGTCTGATTTATTCAGGGCAAGCCAGGCAGGTTTGCCACTGCGACGAAGGCGCTCGGCAATCTGCTCATCGCTCAGGTTCAGGCCATCACGCGCATCGAGCATAAAGATGACTGCATCGGCCTCATCGACGGCCTGCCACACCTGGTCTGCCATCAGAGAGTCCAGCCCCTGCTCGTCACCGACCAGACCACCGGTATCGACGACCAGATAGGGCCTGTCACCGACCTGCCCGTTCCCGTACTGGCGATCCCGCGTCAGACCCGGATAATCCGCCACCAGCGCATCCCGGCTGCGGGTCAGCCGGTTAAACAGGGTCGACTTGCCGACATTCGGCCGGCCGATCAGCGCAATGACAGGCAGCATAATCTACTCGACAGGTTTCAGCTGGTACATCACCAGCCTGCCACCGGCACCCAGCACCAGCAAACGGTCACCCAGCGCTACCGCCGGCACAAGTATGCCGGCACGCTCGACCCTTTCACGTCCGGCAATGGCGCCATCGATACGCGATAACAGGTGAATGTAGCCTTGAAAATCCCCGACAGCAACATAACCGCCGATAACGACCGGCCCCGTCAGGAACCGGCGCTGCAGGTCACTGTTCTTCCACAATGAGGCACCGGTGCGACGGTCCAGTGCCCATACGTTACTGAGTTCATCGGTAACATAGACCTGTTGCAGGTCGACCGCGATACCGGCATAGGCTGACATTTCCCGGCTCCATAGCAGGCGCCCGTTGTCCAGCGAAACCGCTGCAAGCTGACCCTGGAAACTCGCCACGTACAGGACACCGTTGCGCACCACGGGATCCGCATCGACATCGACCATGCGCTGAAGTTCCGAACGCCCGCTCGGCACTGCAATTGCCGCCTCCCACAACTGGCGACCGGAACGCACGTCCAGCGCCACCATCTTTCCGCTGGCAAAACCCGCCATCACCAGTCCATCCTTGACCAGCGGGGTACTGGTACCACGTAGCGACAACACGGGAACGGTACGGTCATGTATCCAGATTCGCTTGCCGCTCTCCGCATCCAGGCCGGTCAGGTTACCGTCAACTGTCTGTACGACAACCACACCCTCGTAAATCCGTGGCACCGAAAGCACTTCACTCGAAACCGGTGCTGTCCACAACAGCTCGCCGGTTTTTGTGTCGAGTGCCAGTACACGTGCATCACTGGTACCGACCAGCACCAGGCCTTCATCCACACCGGGGCCTGCGGAAACGGGGACGTTCAGTTTTTTACGCCAGACCTGCTTGCCATTTTCAAGTAGAAAAGCGGACACACGCCCCCTGCGATCAACGGTGTAGACCTGCTCACCGAAAATCGCAGGAACCAGCTTGACCCGTTGTTCATCCGTTCCTACACCGGTGTCACGACTCCACAGGCTGCGCAGCGTCACCTGTCTGTCAAACTTCTGCAGTTTGGCGGGAGGCTCGCTGTTGTCCTTGTCACCAAACCAGGAACAACCGCTCAGCAACGTCAGCACCAGAATGGCGGATACTGCAATTCGTTTCATTGTGATGCTGTATCCGTACCTGCCAGGTTTTCATACTTCACCCGCAAATACGTCATATTGGATGCTGTGGCAGGAAGTGCATCCAGCGCTTCGCGGTACGCTGCTGCCGCAACAGCTTTATCACCCTGCGCAAAGGCCAGATCACCTTTCAATTCAGCGTAAACTCCCCGGTACTCGCCAATATCGGTGGCCTGTGTCAACACATCCCCGGCCCCGGCATAATCCTTTTCATCAATCAGTACACGCACCAGCCGGGTGCGGGCGATATTTGATGCCTGTGGTGTTTTGGCATGCTCCAGCGCCCACTCAAGCTGGGCCTGTGCTGCGGCCATTTCACCGTCCTGAACGGCCAGCTTTGCAAGAATCATCGCGGCCAGCACGGCATACCCGGTATCGGTAGACTGACTGATCAGTTCATTGGCCTGGTTGCGCACCATCTCGAAATCATTCTGTTTCAGCGCCGTCTGCAGCATGGCATAG
>JALVCM010000047.1 GCA_027010005.1 Thiohalobacter sp. | reverse complement strand
TTGGATGCATTTTCCACCTGGGTGTCTTTCCAGTTCATCCAGGCCCTGACACCAAAGATCAGTGACACGCCCAGCAGCACACCCGTGATGAGTGAACTGCCATTCTCTTTCCACCATTTTTTCAGGCTCTCGATCTGTTCTTTTTCCGACGCATGAACGTCCATCGGACTGTCTCCTTATTCACTAAACCGGTTAATCTGTATGGCGACCGAATAACCGGGCAACATGCCCGGCAAGGTCACTGAATCCTACTGACTGCTGTTCACTGCGCTCCCGCAGGGGCTTGACCCCCGCCTCGCCACGAGCCACTTCGTCTTCCCCGATGACCAGTGCATACTGCGCACCACTGCGATCGGCCTTCTTGAACTGGCTTTTAAAACTCCCGCCACCGCAATGTGTCTGCACACGCAACCAGGACAGGCTGTCGCGAAGGCGTTCCGCGATCATAAGCCCTTCCCGCTGTGCGACATCCCCCAGGGCAACGATGTACAGGTGAGGCGCGTTGTCGGGAAATTCTGATTGCTGATTCTCCAGCAGTGCGATCAGGCGCTCAAGCCCCATGGCAAAACCCACGGCCGGCGTGGCCCGGCCACCCAGATATTCCACCAGCGCGTCATAACGCCCGCCCGCGCACACAGTACCCTGCGCACCCAGCCGGTCGGTGACCCACTCGAATACCGTACGGCCATAATAATCGAGCCCGCGTACCAGTCTCGGGTTGATTTCATACGCTACACCGGCCGCATCCAGAAGCGACAGGAAAACCTTGAAGTGTTCCTTTGAAGCCTCATCGATATAATCGGATAACTGCGGCGCTTCTTCTAGCAATGCCTGAATATCAGGATTTTTACTGTCCAGGATACGCAGTGGATTGGTCTCCAGCCTGCGTTGGCTGTCGTCATCCAGTTGTTCGAAACGTGCCCTCAGGTATTCAACCAGCGCCGCTTTGAAACTGGCACGTGCATCCACAGTGCCGAGTGAATTCAGCTGCAGGGTGATATCATGCAAGCCGAGCCGTTTCCAGAAACGTGCCGTCATGATAATCAGCTCGGCATCGATGTCCGGTCCTTCCAGGCCGAACACCTCGACACCAATCTGGTAGAACTGGCGATAGCGACCCTTTTGCGGCCGCTCGTGACGGAACATCGGCCCGGTATACCAGAGCCGTTGCACCTGGTTGTTGACCAGGCCGTGTTGAATGCAGGCACGCACACAACTGGCGGTTCCTTCAGGCCGTAGCGTCAGGCTGTCACCGTTGCGGTCCTCGAAGGTATACATCTCTTTCTCGACGATATCCGTGACTTCACCGATCGAACGTTTAAAAAGCTCGGTTTTCTCGACAATGGGCATGCGTATTTCGCGATACCCGTACGATAACAGGACATCGCGCAATGTATTTTCAACAAACTGCCAGACCGGTGTCTGGTCAGGCAGAATATCATTCATGCCGCGAATGGCTTGCAGGGTACTCGACATGCTTTTCAGTGTTCCAGCTTGATACGCGCGACCTTGCCACGCTGGTAGGGCGTCAGGTCAAAAGGTTTGCCGCGCCAGGTCATTTCCACACCCGGTGCGTTACCGAGCAGGATATCGATCGGTGGTTCTGCCCGGACAGTACGCTCGGTACCGGCATGCTGCGTTCCAACCACCAGCTTGCGCTCCCGCGACGTCATTTCCACCCAGCTGTCCTGGGTGAAGCGCAGGGTAAGTTCGGCTGGACCCTGTGCTTCTTCTTTCCGGGCGACTTGACTGGCCGTGTCGGATACTGACACTGGCGGCTCTGGTGAACTCGCGGCAACGGGTGCTTCTGTCACTACAGTTTCAGCAGAAATATCTTCACTTTCTTTTTCAGGCAACGGCAATACATTTACGCCGGGTGATTCTATATCTGATTGAGGAAGCTGCAGTGTGTTGTTGACCGGTTGACTATCCTGTCCGGACCATAGCCGCTCCAGTGCCGGCGCACCGTATAATACCAGTACGGCCAGTAGCAGCAGAGCACCCCCCCAGACCAGTACACGGCCAAACGGTATGGACGGTACACGGTAATGTTTGTGCATGCCCTGTCTTGGAACCGGCCGATGTTCTGTCGCCTGCGGCAACCTGGCAACAAGTGCGGCCTCATCCAGCCCGACGCAACGGGCATAGGAACGGACGTAGCCACGAATAAAGGCCGCAGCAGGCAAGGCAGCCTCGTCACCCGCCTCAAGCGCCTCGATGACCTCAACGCGCAAGTGCAATTCACAGGCAACTTCCTTCACCTCCTTGCCGGCTTCCTGACGTCCCTTTGACAGGCGCTTGCCAATTGCCGCCAGGCCACTTTCCTGTGGCTTGTCCGAGTCGCTATCGACCACTTTGTTTACGCTCCCACTCAATCAGCAGGCCGGCCTCTCTGGAATCGGGATAGCGGTTCCTTAACAACAGCGCATAACTGGACTGTGCATCAACATCACCCAACGCCTGTTCGGCCTGGATCCCGTACCACAGAAACTCCGGGGTCAGTGTGCCAACTTCCTCCAGACGCTGCAGGTAAGCACGCACAGCCAGCCAGTTCTTGCGTGCAAAACTGATCCGCGCCATCTCGCGTAACGCCGGCTCATACTTCGGGTTCATTTTCAGAGCCTTGCGGAAATACTCTGCCGCCTTGTCCTGTTTCGACTGACGCGCCGCACACATCCCGGCATTGGTCAGTGTCGTTTCCGGCCGGCGATACAGGGGATCTTTCAATGCCGTGTTGAACATCCGGTCGGCTTCCTTGTAACGACCATTGTGGCAGAGGTACTGGCCATAGTTGTTCAGGGTGAGAGAATCCTTTGGATCCAGGGCGTAAGCCTTCCGGTAGTGCTTCTCGGCCAGCTTGTCCTCGCCAAGACGCTCGTAGAGTACCGCAAGGGCAGAGTGCGCCGGCTGGTAGGACGAATCCTGCTTGACGGCTTTTTTCAACGATTCCATGGCAGGCTTGTACATGCCTTCACGCATGTACTCGACGCCCAGCCGCGTATTGACGGAAGCCGGTGTCTGGTGGCCGTCACGTGTTCCCTGTCCTGCCGGTGTACACGCCGACACAACCAGAACCATGAAAATCCATCCTGCCACAAACCGGTAGACCATTACGATACTTCCCCTGTTACCTCAATTGCCATCCGTTCACGGCGACGTGTCCGGTCTGTGAAATCCCCCGCCAGCTGTCCACACGCCGCGTCAATATCATCACCGCGGGTCTTGCGGGTAATGGTGACAATACCGGCATTGTGCAAAATATCCCGGAAGCGCTCGATCCGTTGCGCACTGCTGCGCCGGTAACGTGTCCGTGGAAACGGGTTGAACGGAATCAGATTGACCTTGGACGGCACTTTGCGCAGGCGCTTTGCCAGTGCCCGTGCGTGCTGGTCGCTGTCATTCACACCGTCCAGCATGACGTACTCGATAGTGACACGACGCCTGCCCTCGCCCACGTATTCCTTGCAGGCCTGCAGAACTTCATCGATGCGGTACTTGATATTGAGCGGTACGAGTTTGTCACGCAACCCGTCATCGGGCGCATGCAGTGACAGCGCCAGGGAAATGTCCGATTCCTCGGCCAGGCGCTTGAGGCCTGGCACGACACCCGCGGTACTGATCGTGACACGCCGCTTGGACAGGGCATAGGCAAAATCATCCTGCATCAGCGAAACCGCGACCATGACATTATCAAAGTTCAGCAGGGGTTCCCCCATGCCCATGAAAACGACATTGGACACCGGCAGCATGTCATCGTTAGCCAGCAGGCGTGAAGCGGACCACAGCTGGCCAATAATCTCCGCTGCAGTCAGGTTGCGGTTAAATCCTTGCTGCGCAGTCGAACAGAAGCTGCAATTGAGGGCACAACCGACCTGCGAGGAAATACACAGGGTGGCACGCTCTGCTTCGGGGATATACACAGTTTCGATACGATTACCGTCTTCCAGCTCGAACAGCCATTTGCGCGAACCGTCGGCGGACTTCTGGTCGGCAGCCACTTTCAGGCCACGTACCTCGGCGTTCTGCTTCAGGCTGTCGCGCAGCTGTTTACTGAGGTTGGTCATCCCGTCAAAGTCGTTAACGTGATGCTGATAGATCCACTTCAACAACTGCTGTGCACGAAACGGTTTCTCTCCACGCGCGACGAACCATTCGGCAAGTGCCGGACGATCGAAATTCAGCAAATTGGTCCTGTCTGCGATGCTTTCCACGTGGAGTCTCTGTCTTGCCGGCGCCCCTCAAAGTAAAATGCCGGGAAATCTGGAACTTAGCTAATAAAGCTGAATCGGGTAGTGTACCTGTTTCGAAGGCATACAGGCAATCGGGGATCGGCACAGGCCATTTGCGGCGCATAACCGGGGATCTCCCAGCTATTTTTATATAACCAAATGATAAATTTGAATATTTTGAGATCTCAGATCAATCCGTCATTGCGAGAAACGAAGTGACGTGGCAATCTCCGACAGACTAACTCCATTGCATGAGATTGCCGCGCTTCGCTCGCAATGACGTAAATACTGAATTAACCAGAGGTTACACTGGCCAATCCCTGACCCGCTGCGACCGGTAACGCGGCTAGTCGCGCTCCTCGATCCAGGCCATCTGGATGGCTTCGAGTATCTTTTCACCGGAATGTTCCGGATCGTCGTCAAATTCATCCAGCCCGACCACCCACTCGCGCAACTCGGTAAAACGCACCGTCGCGGGGTCCACGTCCGGGTGTTTTTCGTCCAGCTCAATGGCAATATCGAGTGAATCGGTCCACTTCAGTCCCATAACATCGTCCTCTAGTGATTCTCACTGACCATGTTGATGGTGTATTTGGGAATTTCCACCACCAGGTCCTCATCGTCCACCCTGGCCTGGCAACTCAGACGGGAGTCAGGCTCAAGCCCCCAGGCCTTGTCGAGCAGGTCATCTTCCGTTTCATCGGATTCTTCCAGCGAATCGAAACCTTCCCGGACATACACGTGACAGGTGGTACAGGCGCAGGATTTTTCACAGGCATGTTCGATCTCGATACCGTTGGCCAGCGCGGCATCACAAATGGTGGTACCCGGCTCGGCTTCGATCACCGCACCTTCCGGGCAGATTTCTTCGTGGGGCAGGAAAATGATCTTTGGCATAGTACGTCGCTCTATTTGAATTCGTCGACAGCGTGGCCGGTCATGGCCTTGCGGATATTGGCATTCATACGGCGATCCACATAGACACTGCTCGCGGCCTCGAGATTTTCGATGGCCTGTTTGATGGCACGGTGATCGTCGCCATTGCGCGCATCGCGTAACGCCTCGACGGCTGCATCAATCTTTGCCCGCTCAACGTCATCGAGGAATTCATCACCATCGGCCGTCAGTGCCGCATGGATCGCTTCCAGTACCCGGTCAGCTTCCACCTGCTGTTCGCGCAGGCGCCGTGCTTCCATATCATCCTTCGCGTGCTCCATGGAGTCGCGCAACATGGTTTCCACTTCGGTGTCCGTCAGCCCGTAGGACGGTTTGACCTCGATATGCGCCTGCACACCACTGGTTTCCTCGCGCGCAGTGACGCTCACCAGCCCGTCGGCATCGACCTGGAAACTGACCAGGATGCGTGCCGCACCTGCCGCCATGGGGGGAATATCGCGCAATTCGAATCGTGCCAGCGAACGGCAGTCCTCGACCAGTTCGCGTTCACCCTGCACCACGTGCAATGCCATGGCCGTCTGGCCATCCTTGAAGGTGGTAAATTCCTGGCCCCGCGTCACCGGGATGGTCGTATTGCGTGGAATGATCTTTTCCGTCAACCCACCCATGGTTTCGATACCCAGTGACAGCGGAATGACATCGAGCAACAGCATTTCATCATCCGGCTTGTTGCCGGCCAGGATATCGGCCTGGATGGCCGCCCCAACGGCAACCACCTTGTCGGGATCGATATCCACCAGCGGTTCGCGCTCAAAAAATGTGCCCACGCTGGAACGAACTTTTGGCACCCGGGTAGAACCGCCTACCATCACCACCTCGGCGATCTCCTCACGATCGATACCGGCATCGCGCAGCGCGCGGCGGCAGGGTGCCAGGGTTTTTTTGACCAATGGTTCGATAATGTCATCCAGCTGCACACGCGTCAGTTCACCTTCCCAGCGACTGCCGTCATCGAGCTTCAGTTCAATGTGAGTCTGTTCCGTTTCCGTCAGGGCTTCCTTGGCGCGACAGGCCTCCTGCAACAGTCGCCGCTGCAGGGCATGGTCCGGACTGCCGTGGATACCGGCCTGCTGCATCAGCCACTCGGCAATCAGACGGTCCATGTCATCACCGCCCAGTGCACTGTCACCGGCCGTGGCCAGCACCTCGAATACGCCCTGGTTGAGGCGCAGTATCGATACATCGAAGGTACCGCCGCCCAGGTCATAGACCACGATGACACCATCCGAGTCCTTGTCCAGGCCATAGGCCACGGCAGCCGCGGTCGGTTCATTGAGCAGGCGCATGACATTAAGGCCAGCCAGCTTGCCGGCATCGCGGGTCGCCTGGCGCTGGGCATCGTCAAAATAGGCCGGCACGGTAATCACCACACCGGTCAGTTCACCACCCAGTGTCGACTCGGCGCGTTCACGTAGCGCCCTGAGAATTTCGGCCGACACCTGCACCGGACTCTTGTCGCCCGCCACGGTGCGTATCAGTGGCATACCGGATTCTGCAGCGACAAATTCATAGGGCAGTTCGGTACCGAGGCGTTTGATATCGTCCACCCCGCGCCCCATGAAACGCTTCACGGAAATGATGGTATTCAGCGGGTCTTCCGCCGCCTGCTCGCGCGCGGCCAGCCCGACATCGACACTGCCGTCTTCACGGTAATGCACGACAGAAGGCAAGCGGTGACGACCCTCGGCGTCCGGCAATGTTTCGGCCACACCATTCCGTACACTGGCAACCAGCGAGTTGGTGGTGCCAAGGTCGATACCCGCCGCCAGCCGGTGCTGGTGTGGTGCAGTCGACTGGCCGGGTTCGGAAATCGTCAGTAATGCCATAAGTCAGAGTAATTCGTCTTCGAGATCAGCTTCCAGCTCCTGCACCTCGTTCTGCAGGCGGGTAAAAAACTGCATTTTCTGAACCAGCGCAACAGCCTGCTCGATATCGCCGTCATCGGCATCGAGCACCTGTGCCAGTTCGCTTTCCAGCGCTTTATACAGGGTGGCGATCTCTCTGGCCAGCGCGTCGAGTGCATCCAGCGGATCATCCGCCGCATGGATTTCCCCCAGCCGCTCACGCAGTTCCATCTGCTGCATGAGAAAAGCCGGATCGGCCTGCATGGTCTGCTGGTCGTTCATCGTACGCCCGCGCAGCTCCAGCAGGTAACGGGCTCGCTTCAACGGGCTTTTCAGCGTCTGGTAACCTTCATTGATATGTGTCGCATGCTGCATGGCGATGCGACGTTCCTGCTCGCCGGCACTGGCAAACCGGTCAGGATGCACGCTGCGTTGTAAATCCCGGTAGTGCGCATCCAGTGCGGCCCGGTCCAGGGCATACTGCTGCGGCAGGGAGAACAGTTCGAAAAAATTCTGCGTCAGCACAGACGACATGGAAGATACCCCGCCACCAGGCTAGATGGTGAAGCTTTCGCCACAACCGCATTCGTCCTTGACATTCGGGTTGTTGAATTTGAAACCTTCGTTGAGGCCTTCCTTGCCGAAATCGAGTTCAGTACCGTCGATATACAGCAGGCTCTTGGGATCAACGATAATCTTTACGCCATGATCCTCGAACACGGTATCCGTATCCTCGATCTCGTCCACGAACTCCAGCACGTAGGCCATGCCGGAACAACCGGAGGTACGCACGCCAAGGCGCAGGCCCACGCCCTTGCCCCGCTGTTCAAGAAACATCTTGACGCGTTCCGCAGCAGCTTCTGTCAGGGTAATCGCCATGTTGCATCACTCCTCAGTGCGCGGCCCACTGGACGGAATCCAGGTCGATGCCATCCTTGTACATTTCCCAGAGTGGCGAAAGGTCACGCAACTTGCCGATCTTTTCATGCACCAGTTTGATGGTGTAATCGATTTCTTCTTCGGTCGTAAAACGGCCGATAGTAAAACGAATGGAGCTGTGTGCCAGTTCGTCGTTACGACCGATTGCACGCAACACATAGGACGGTTCCAGGCTGGCGCTGGTACAGGCCGACCCGGACGACACCGCCAGGTCCTTGAGCGCCATAATCAGGCTCTCACCTTCCACGAAGTTGAAACTGATATTGAGGTTGCCCGGGATACGCTGGTCCATATCACCGTTGACATAGACTTCCTCGATATCCTGGAAGCCCTGGTAGAGGCGGTCACGCAGTCTGGCCAGGTGTGCATTTTCTGCGGCCATTTCTTCCTTCGCAATACGGAAGGCTTCACCCATACCAACAATCTGGTGGACCGGCAGGGTCCCGGAACGCATACCGCGTTCGTGACCACCACCGTGCATCTGCGCTTCCAGACGTACGCGGGGTTTGCGACGCACAAACAGGGCACCCATGCCCTTGGGGCCGTAAATCTTGTGGGCCGAGAAGGACATTAGATCCACTTTCATTTTCTGCAGATCGATATCCACCTTGCCGGCGCTCTGCGCCGCATCCACGTGGAACACGATCTTGCGCTCACGACAGATTTCACCAATAGCAGCAATATCCTGGATAACACCGATCTCGTTATTCACGTGCATAACGCTGACCAGGGTAGTATCTTCACGCAGCGCAGCCTTTAACTTGTCCAGGTCCAGCAGACCGTTGGTCTGCGGGTCCAGGTAGGTGACCTCATAACCTTCGCGCTCCAGCTGGCGACAACTGTCCAGCACCGCCTTGTGTTCGGTCTTGACGGTAACGATGTGCTTGCCCTTCTTGGCATAGAAATGTGCCGCACCCTTGATCGCCAGGTTGTCTGACTCGGTGGCACCACTGGTCCAGATAATTTCTTTTGGATCGGCATTTACCAGTGCAGCCACGTTACGGCGTGCTTCCTCGACCGCCTCGTCGGCCTCCCAGCCAAAACTGTGGGAGCGCGAAGCCGGGTTACCGAACTTGCCGTCCGGCGTCAGGTAGCTGCACATCTTTTCTGCAACGCGCGGGTCTACCGGCGTGGTCGCGGAGTAATCGAGATAGATTGGCGTTTTTACAGTCATAAGTTCCTACACCTGAAATAGAGTTCTGTTTTGTGGCTCACCAGCCGGCAGCTTGCCCGGCCTTCTGAATCCATTGCAGCTGTTGCCCGATCTGGTTCAACACTGCATCGATATCCTGCCGCGTGGTCTCACGCCCCAGGCTGATACGAATGGCGCCGCGTGCAACTGCCGGTTCAACACCCATGGCCAGCAGCACATGGCTGGGTTCATTCTTGCCGCTCGAACAGGCCGAACCGCTCGAGACAGCAATACCGGCACGGTCAAGCTGCATCAACAGTGTCTCGCCATCGATACCTCTGACCGCCAGCTGTACTGTATTGGGCAAACGGTCTGCCTGTTGCGCAAACACCGTGATCTGCGGGTAGCGTGCCAGGCCGGCTTCCAGTACCTCGCGCAGGTCGCGCAGGCGTTCGTAGTCCGACACCTGCTGCTGTAATGCCAGCTCCGCCGCCACACCAAAGCCGACGATGCCGGCCACATTTTCTGTTCCGGCGCGGTAACCACGCTCCTGACCGCCACCATACAGAAGCGGTGTCAGCTCCAGTGCCTTGTCGAACACCAGGGCGCCAATGCCTTGCGGCCCATAAATTTTGTGCGATGACAGGCTCATCAGTTGCGCACCACTATCGGCAAAATTCACTGCCAGCCGGCCAACTGCCTGGACCGCATCGGTATGCATAACCGCTCCGGCCTTGTGCGCATACTCTGCAATCGATGCAATATTCTGGATGGCACCGGTTTCGTTATTCGCCATCATCACCGACACCAGCCGGGTGTCCATCGTAATATGCTGCTGCAGTGCCTCTTCAGTCACCCGGCACTGTGTGTCCACACCCAGCAGGTCAATCTGCCAGCCGGTATCCGCCAGGTGTTGTGCCGTTTCAAGCACTGACGGGTGCTCCACCGAACTGACCGCTACGCGTCCTGCTGCCTGCCCGGCCGTTACAGCATGCAGGGCAAGATTATTGGCCTCGGTACCGCCACTGGTAAAAATCACCTGGGAGGGCTGAGCACCCACCAGTTGTGCTACCTGTTCACGTGCCGCATCGATCATTGCCCGGCGCATGCGTCCAAACTGGTGCGTACTGGAGGGATTACCCGGTAACCCGTCCATACAGGCCAGCATGGCATCCCGTACCGGTCCGGCAAGAGGGGTCGTGGCGTTGTAATCGAGATAGCATTTCATACCAGCCGTCCCGTCCGCCTCAGAGCGACTCCACAGTCCGGTCTGCGGGCGAAATATCAACCGTCAGTTCCTGCTTTGCGTCCGACGCTTCGTCTGCATCAGCCGAAGCACCCTGCTCAACCAGTTGTGCCAGTGAAATACCGCTCAGGAAGGTAAAAATCTGCTCACTGAGTTCAGTCCACAGGTCATGGGTCAGGCAACGCTGCCCATCCTGGCAGTTTTCATGGCCACCGCAGCGCGTTGCATTGACGCTTTCATCGACAGCAGCGACCACATCGGCAACTGCAATGTCAGCCGCATCCCCGCTCAGCAGGTAACCACCGCCGGGACCACGGGTACTGGATACCAGTCCGTTACGGCGCAGGCGGGTAAAAAGCTGTTCCAGGTACGAGAGCGAAATGCCCTGGCGTTCGGAAATCGCCGACAGTGTGACCGGTCCCTGGTTCGCGTGCAGCGCCAGATCCAACATTGCCGTTACGGCGTAGCGCCCCTTGCTGGTCAATTTCATGCCGACTGCCTCGATTCAAGCCTTGGAAAACCTTGCTAAAGTGCCATAACTGAGTAAAACAGTCAAGAATTACCAACCTGCCGGAAACAGGGGTTGACGGGGCCGGGAGACAAGGCATTGATGTACAGAGACATCCCCCCCTGGAACACCGGCTTTCGAGCGGCGCAACGTGAGCAATCGCCCGGCCCGGCGCGCTATTCCTGCTGATCGATCGCGTCAATCCGGCTTGCTGTCTTCCCCGCTGCCGGCATTTTCACCTTCGGCAGATTCCGGCTCGTCATCACCGGTTTCTATGGGGGGTGTGGTGCAGGCCGCCTGGCTGTCCAGCTCGCAGGAACCCAGATCCGGCATGTGCATGTCCGCCACCTCGGCACCGAGGCTTTTCAACCCGCGGCACATATCCTCCAGGCGCTTGTCCATGACATGGATATGATCGAGCATGTTATTGATGGCATTGGCAACCGGGTCAGGCATGTCCTGGGTGCTGCCATAGGCATCAAAGCCCATTTTCCGGGCAATGGCCTCGCGGCGTTTTTGCTGCTCCGAGCGGGAGCCACCGACCACGCGCCCCGGCACACCGACCACCGTGGAACCCTCGTGGACATCCTTGACGACCACCGCATTGGAACCAATACGCACATCATCCCCGATATGGATGGGGCCCAGTACCTTGGCACCGGCACCAATTACTACATCGTTACCCAGTGTCGGGTGGCGTTTACCCTTCTCCCAGCTGGTACCGCCCAGCGTGACTCCGTGGTAGAGGGTGCAATCGTCACCGATCTCGGCCGTTTCACCGATCACAACCCCCATGCCGTGATCAATGAAGAAACGCCGTCCGATGGTCGCGCCGGGATGTATCTCGATACCGGTCAGCCAGCGGGCGAAATTCGAGAGCATGCGGGCCAGCAGGGGCAAGCCGTTATTCCACAGGACATGCGTAAGACGGTGCATCAGTACCGCGTGAAAACCCGGGTAGGTCACAATTACTTCAAACCGGGTACGCGCAGCCGGATCGCGATCAAACACGCAATCAAGGTCTTCCCGTATTCGCTCCCACATAAGTCACCCGGCCTGAAATTCAGCGGTCCATTATAGGCACCTGCGGCCGGTGCGCCAATTCACGCAATTTTGAACCCTGTCATTGCGAGCGAAGCACGGCAATCTCATACAATGGAATCAGTCTGTTAGAGATTGCCACGTCACTTCG
>JALVCM010000046.1 GCA_027010005.1 Thiohalobacter sp. | reverse complement strand
TATGGGCTTCCATGCTGGCAGTCTCCGCCAGCTCCGGCTGGTGGTGCCACTTGATCGAAAACACCAGCTCCTCCGGCAACTGCCATGTGTCCATCAGGTGGGCGGCAACGCTCGCATGGCTGAAGCCAAAACGGCCGATTTCCGACTGGTACAGGACCTCCTCGTCACCATCCGCCACCAGCAGTAAATCACGCATTGCCTCGGGGCGCTGGTGGTACAGCACCAGGCTGCCAATATCGTGCATCAGCCCGGCAATAAACAGGCGCTCCGGGTGCAGGATATTGGCACGCACTGCCAGTGCACGCGCCAGCAGACCGGTATAAACACTGTGCCGCCAGAAAGTATCCATGCTGACCAGCTCATTGGGCAGGTGATTGAATGACTTGACTGCCGAGATCGACAACACCAGCTGGTACAGTTCGGCGGTCCCGATCACGGTAATGGCGCGGCTGACCGTGTCGATCTTGCGGCGGAACCGGTAAAAGGCGCTGTTGGCCATCCTCAGCAGACGCGTGGTGAGGTTCGGGTCGACCGCTACGACATTGGCGATATCCACGGCACTGGTCGATGGAGAATGGATCAGCTCGAACATCCGCATGCAGACGTCCGGGGGAGACACCAGGCCTTCCACATCATCAAGAAGACTGACCAGGGATTCCTGTTCCGGGGCTTTTCTGACAATCAGGTCTGGACTGTTCATGGGCATACCTGTGGTTATCGTTACTCCGGGTAACGACGTCACAAAAGAAAACTGGAGCCCCGGAAACATACGATTTTTGCCGAATCGCTCACATATTCGGAAACCCGGGCATGATATTTATCTGTTCCAGTCGTAACACAAACCGGAATATCAAAAAGCGGGTATCACCATGTCACACTCAAGCAGGAAAAAAGTGGTCAGCCTTGAAGACTACGGCCAGATACGTCGCAGTATTGGGTCCGGCCCCGGGTCGAAAGCACTGCGCGTTATCCGCGACCAGTCCATGTCGATGCTGGAAAAACATATCGAGACCATGCTGGACAGCGTTGATGACGCGCTGTTCTCGCGCGCTGAAAAAGCCGAAAACAACATGGTACAGACACAGTACTTCGACGCCATGCGCGAACTGCGCATTATCCGCAAGGACATCGAAAATAATTTCCTGGCCCAGTTCAAAAGCCACTTTGACCGCGGCATTCCCCGCCCTTCGATGCAAAACAGTACATCCGGACTGGACCTGGAGGGCGATTCCGACCTGGGACTGGTGGACAAGAATGACCTTGAAGAAGATCTTGCCATCTCCAATATGGTCAACAAGATCCGCAGCCAGTGCGTGCAGTCACTGTATGCACTGGACAAACGTATCGGCTTCCTGATCGGCGATGTCGACCTGGAACGCTTCGAGAACCCGGTGGGTCCGGAAGCCATCTGTAACGCATTCCGGGATGCAGCTGACTGTATCGAAACCGGCCTGGAAATCCGTCTGGTCATCTTCAAGCTGTTCGACAAGCATGTCGGCGTGAATATCGACACACTGTACCGTGAACTCAACCAGCAACTCATCAAGATGGACATTATGCCGGAGATCCGCACCGTGGTGCGTAAATCGGCCAGTCCGCAGCAGCACGCCGGTACCACAGGCCGGCCGGGAATGCCTGGCAACGGTGAGACGGGCGGAACAGGCGTTGCGGGAGATGCGTATTCCGGCGGTATGGCGGGACAACCTGCCGGTGGTGTACAAGGCCATGGCTACACACAGTATGTACAACCCTCGATCAGTGCCCTGACCTACCTGCAGCAGGGGTGTGACACTGTCGACGAGTACGGGCTCCCGGCAGACATCCCGGTTCTCGACCCGGCACTCGTGCAAACCGGCACGGTCAATATCCTGCGCAATATGCGCGACACCAGCATCATCCAGAACCTGGGCAAGTCCGGCGGCATGACACTCGATATCGTCGCCATACTGTTCGACTATATCCTCGATGACCGGAACATTCCCGATGCCATGCGCGCCCTCATTGGCCGCCTGCAGATCCCCCTGCTCAAGGTCGCCCTGCTGGACAGCAACTTCTTTTCCCGGAAATCACATCCGGCGCGCCAGCTGCTGAACCGGCTGGCTTCCTCGGCGGTAGGCTGGGACGAATCACAGGGCACGGACGACCCGCTGTTTACCCGTATCGAATCCATCGTGCAGACCATACTCGACGAGTTCGAAGATGACCTGGGCCTGTTCGAAAGGCTCCTGTCAGAACTGGATGATTTCCTGGACCAGGAAGAACAACAAGCGGAAATGCGTGCCGAACGTTCCGCCAAAGTCATGGAGGGTACCGAACGCGTGGCCGTCGCCGAATCGACAACGCTGGAAGAAATCCAGCCCAGGATTGAATCCGATGTCAACCTCGACTTCGTGCGTAAATTTGTTGCGACACACTGGAAGAACCTGCTGTTCATCTGCTGTGCCCGCAACGGCAAGGACAGTGAGGAATGGAAACACGCGGTCCAGACCATGGATGAGCTGATCTGGAGCGTCAAACCCAAGACCACGCCGGCAGACCGCCAGCGCCTGGTTGCCATCCAGCCACGCTTGCTGGAGAAGCTGCGTATCGGCATGGAACGGTTGTCCATCCCCCCTACCGAGCGCGATGACTTTATTGCAAAGCTGGTTCGTGCACATGGAAGAACCGCCATTAATGCCAGTGAAACTGACGAGGCGGAAGACAACGGGGAGGCCACACAGGCACACAGCAGCCCGGTCACACCGGAGTCAGCCGAAACAACATCCACACCGGCAAAACAACAAGTACCGGAACAGGAACAACCACGTGCTATCGATGATGCCTTTACCGCCCGTGCCCGGCAACTCAAGGCCGGTACCTGGATGGAATTCCGTGGCAGTGAAGGTGAACGTATCCGCGCCAAGCTCAGCTGGGTCAGCCCGATTACCGGTACCTGCCTGTTTACCGACCGCAAGGGCCTGAAAGTCGGCAATTACACCATCGAGGAAGTCGCTCACCTGCTGCGCAGTGCCCGTGCACGACTGCTCAATGCCGCACCACTGATGGACCGTGCCGTACGGACTGCATTGAAGGAATACGAGAACAGGTAACTTATCTGCCGGCCAGGCTGGTGTACAGGTCTAACGCACCAAACAAAACAGGCTGGTGCAACAGGTAAATCAGCAGACTGTGCCTGCCGGAAAAGGCCAGCAGGCGAACCGGCGCAGTACCGGAAGGCATAATGCTGTCCAGTCGTTCGAGACGTCGTTCCCGCAGTAACACATGGCCGGCAAAGATCCCGGCCAGCACAACACCGAACCAGGGGAACAGAGGAACATAGTCCTCGGTGGCCGGCTTGTGCGTCATCAGACCAATCCAGCGTAAACCCGGCTGGTCGAAGCCCGGATACTGCACCGTGTTGCCAATCACCAGCAGCGCAATACCAAGCACCAGGGCAATGACCGGCTTACGAACAAACAGCAGGCCCAGCACGCTCGCCAGTGCAATAAAGTGCAGTACACCAAAAAACACAAAGCGGTTATCAAACATCCACCATGTTGCAACGCTTACCAGTAACGCGGCACCGACGATACGCAACAGGCGCGCAACAAAACGTCTGACGTTGACACCTCTTTGTGTCGAGAGCACCAGGCTGACACCAACCAGGAACAGGAACAGGCTCAGAATCAGTGTCCGGAAGTTCAGCCAGAATGCATCCTGGTAAAAATCAAACCCGGCATAACCGAAATACGCAAGGTCGAAGCAGAAGTGGTAAATCACCATCAGGGCGATGGCCACACCGCGCATGACATCGACAATTACCAGGCGCCGCTGACCGGCACGGTTTCCTTGCAGGGAATTCATAACCGGAACATACCAGATAATCGGCCTTTCGCCATCAATACTGTCTCAATATGGCAACAGATTTTACCTGCCGAACAAAATAGTCACCTGTTGTGACGACATCAATATTATCCGTGTATATACTGTCCGAAGCAGTCCCGAGAGACCCTGCCATTTCCTGTCCGGCAACAGTATGAAGTTCCCGAGCCCTGCACGGACAGACACAACAACGAGGAGTACACACATGAAAACATTGATCGGCGTAACACTTTGCAGTGCCTTACTACTGGGCGGCTGCAGCAAAACTGACGATACCAACAAGACCAGCGAGTCCATGGTTGACAAGGCAAGTTCTACCGTAAGTTCCGTGACCGAGAAGGCCGGTGAGGTAACCTCTGAGGCCATCGATAGTGCAAAAAGTGCCGGTTCTGATGCAATGGACGCCACCAAAGACGTGGCATCCGATGTTGCTGATGCCGCCACGAAGGCCGGTGATGCCGCTGCTGAACTGGCAACAGAAAGCTATGACGCCGCAAAGCAGGCCGGCAGTGAAGCCATCGACAAGGCCAGCGACATGGCAAGTGTCGAGGGAAAGAAAGCTGCTGACGATGCAGCCGATGCTGCCAGTGACATGATGGAAAAATAACCCGACCCTACTGCAGTAACGGCACTACGCCCCGCAGGGCCACTGAAGTTTGTGGTTTCTGCGGGGCGTTTCTGTTTGGGTCCACTGCCAACGGTAAATAGACCTTCGTCCACCCGCGCGGCTCATACACTATTATCGAGGACAATAACTGTGTGTATACTGCCCGCACAATCATCTATGCACGCATTCAGAACAGTACATAAATTAAGGAGATCAACTATGAAAACAACGTCCCGGATTATCGGACTTACCGCCCTGACCTGTGTCGGGCTGCTGACAGTACAGGGTGCAGCGGCACACCAGGCCGGCAAGGCAAACTCCGGCTATGTCGGTGACAATAGCTCACACCTGATTACTGACGGGTTTGGTCACTGTGTAAAGACCGGGTTCTGGACCCCTGAAGACGCGCTGGCGGACTGCGGCGACAAAGTGAAAGAAGACGTTGCCACTGAACCGGCACCGGCGCCGGTCGCAGCAGCGCCTGCCCCTGCACCCAAGGTAGTAACCAAATCTGTTTCCCTGTCCGCCGGCGCCCTGTTCGATGTCAACAGCGACGTAATCAAGGATGCCGGTAAAGCCGAGCTCCGCGCCCTGGCCGACCATATCAATAAACTGGCCGATGTCCAGAGTGTCGATATCGTAGGTTACACCGACAGCTCCGGTTCTGCTGACTACAACCAGAAACTGTCACTGCGTCGCGCCACAGCCGTCAAAAACTTCCTGATGGACAACGGCGTGTCACCCCGGGTCATGACAACCCTTGGGCTTGGTGAAGACAAACCCGTCGCCAGCAATGCAACCCCTGAAGGTCGCGCTAAAAATCGCCGCGTTGAAATCACCATTCGCGGTACACAGGCACAGTAAGCTCCGGGGAAA
>JALVCM010000045.1 GCA_027010005.1 Thiohalobacter sp. | reverse complement strand
GAATCCCGTGCCTGCACGGTGCTGGCAGGATACGGCGTACATTCATCAAAAATCATCACAATATCGGCGCCCAGTGCACGCTGCACGGCCATGGACTGTTCCGGTCCAAGAAACACCTTGTCACCATTGACCGGCGAGCGGAACTCAACGCCCTGCTCGGTGATCTTGCGCAGGTCGCCGAGGCTGAACACCTGGAAGCCCCCCGAGTCGGTCAGGATCGGCCCCTGCCAGTTCATGAAATCGTGCAGGTCACCGTGGGCACGGATGATGTCGGTACCCGGTCGCAGCATGAGATGGAAGGTGTTGCCCAGCAGGATCTGTGCTCCACTCTCGGCAACCTGCTCCGGTCGCATTCCCTTGACCGTGCCATAGGTTCCCACCGGCATGAAAGCGGGTGTCTCGACCACGCCGCGCTCGAAAACAAGCCGTCCACGGCGTGCGCGGCCATCTTTGCTGATCAGTTCGTATTGCATGATTCCCCGTTGACAGTGAACGTCATTCGACCGGCCTGAGCTGCAGAAACATGGCGTCGCCATAGCTGAAAAACCGGTAGTTTTGTGCGACCGCATGGCGGTAGGCCGCCATCACCGGTTCAAAACCGGCAAATGCGCACACCAGCATCAACAGTGTCGATTCCGGCAGGTGAAAATTGGTCAGCATCGCATCGACCGCAGTGAACCGGTAACCGGGCGTGATGAACAGGCGGGTGTCACCACTGAACGGCCTGAGCTCACCGGCCTGTACCGCACTTTCCAGGCTACGCACCACAGTGGTGCCAATTGCAATCACACGGCCACCGCGGGCACGTGTCTGGGCAACCGCCTCGCACACCGAGGCATCCACGGTCACCTGCTCGGCGTGCATGACGTGCGCTTCCAGTTGTTCTGCACGAACCGGCTGAAATGTGCCGGCACCCACGTGTAATGTCACGTAGGCCGTGTGAATATTGCGCGCCGCCAGTGCATCCAGCAATTCCCGGTCAAAGTGCAGCCCGGCGGTGGGCGCGGCGACCGCCCCCGGGTGACGCGCATAGAGTGTCTGATAGTCATCCCGGTCGACCTGCTCATCATCGCGCTCAATATAGGGTGGCAGGGGGACGTGTCCCCAGCGTTCCAGCAGGTCCAGCAGCGGCTCGTTGCCGCCGAAAGTCAGGCTGAACAGCTCACCTTCGCGACCGGTCACCTCGACATCCAGCATCCCGTCAGCCAGTTGCAGGCGGCTGCCGGCCTTCGGTGACTTGCTGGAACGCACGTGTGCCAGCGCACGCCGTTCGTCCAGCACACGCTCGATCAACACCTCGACCTTGCCGCCACTGGCCTTTTGCCCGTACAAACGGGCGGGTATCACCCGCGTGTTGTTGAACACCAGCAGGTCATTGGCACCGATCAACCCCGGGAAATCCGCCATGCTGCGATCATGGATACCCCCGTCGGGCGCAAGATCCAGCAAGCGGCTGCTGTGACGCGGCCGCGCCGGGTGGCTGGCGATGTGCTGCGGCGGCAGATCATAATGGAAGTCCCGGGTTTTCATGGCGCGGCATGTTACCACAGCGCTTGCTTGCGGCAGGCGCAGGAATCCTTATACTGGCGCGCCTGTGCCGGGGTGGCGGAACTGGTAGACGCGCCGGATTCAAAATCCGGTTCCTTTACGGGAGTGTGGGTTCGATTCCCACCCTCGGCACCACCATCAAATTTACCTGGAGACAGTATGTCCGGAACCCGTTTTGCCCTTGAAGTCCAGCCCGAGCTTCCGGAAAACCTGACGCGCCTTCGCGAGTTGGCCAATGATCTGTTATACAGCTGGGACCGCAGTGTGCGTTCCCTGTTTTTCCGCCTCGACCCGGCACTGTGGGAAAGTTGTGGACACAACCCGAAAGTCTTCCTGCGCCGGGTGTCGCAGCAACGGATCAACGAGGCCGCCGAAGACCGTATTTACGTCGAAGCCTACAACCGCGTCCTGTCGACCTATGACACTTATCTGCACGAACGTCAGCGCAAGAGTATCGACCAGTACCTGAACCCCAAAAAAGACCTGGTCGCCTATTTCTGTGCCGAGTTTGGCCTGCACGAAAGTCTGCCCATCTATTCCGGTGGTCTGGGTATCCTGGCCGGTGACCACTGCAAGGCCGCCAGTGACCTGGGCATCCCGTTCGTGGCCGTCGGTATGCTGTACCGGCAGGGCTACTTCATCCAGACGATCGATGAACACGGCAACCAGATTGCGCACTACAATACAACTGAATTCGACCAGCTGCCATTGACACCTGCCTGTAACGAACAGGGTGAAGAGTTACACGTCACGGTTGATTTCCCGGGTCGCCCGGTACAACTCAAGATATGGCAGGCGCGTGCGGGACATATCAATTTGTACCTGCTGGACAGTGACCTGCCGGCAAACAGTGAAGCCGATCGCGCCATTACCTACCAGCTCTACGGCGGTGACATCAACACCCGTATCCAGCAGGAAATTGTGCTCGGCATCGGCGGTGTACGCGCATTGCGCGCGCTGGGACTGGAACCCACTGCCTGGCATATCAATGAAGGCCACGCGGCATTCCAGGTCCTGGAACGCTGCCGCGAACTGGTTGCTTCCGGACTCGATTTTGCCAGCGCCATCGAACAGGTCGCCGGGGCCACGGTTTTCACTACGCATACACCGGTACCTGCGGGCCACGACATCTTCGATCACAGCCTGATTTCCAGCTATTTCAGTGATTATATCGGGCAGCTTGGCCTATCCATGGAAGCTTTCCTGGCACTCGGTACCAGCCCGTCAAACCAGGGCGGCTTCAACCAGACGGTACTTGCGCTGCACGGTTCACGCTTTCATAACGGCGTGAGCAGGATTCACGGTGAGGTCGCCTCCCAAATGGAGGGCTATGTCTGGCCACAGATACCCTACCGTGAAAACCCGATGCGTCATGTCACCAACGGCGTGCATGTACAGACCTTCCTTGCCCACGAGTGGAGCAACCTGTACGACATGCGTTTCGGCATGGAGTGGCGTAATGAATTGCTCAACGAGGAATACTGGGAACGTATCGATGAAATCCCGGACCACAGCTTCTGGAGCCTGCGCCAGTCACTCAAATCGGAACTGCTCAACCAGGTACGCCGACGCGTGGTATTACAGTGTCGTCGTAACCGCTGCGGCGAAGCGCACATTGATCGCATTACCAAACTGCTCAGTCCACACGAGTCAGATATTCTGACGATCGGTTTTGCGCGCCGCTTTGCCACCTACAAACGTGCCACTCTGTTGTTCTCCGACCCGGAGCGGCTGGCGCGACTGTTGAACGACCCGAAGCGTCCGGTGATGCTGGTTTTTGCCGGCAAGGCGCACCCCAGCGATCTGCCCGGCCAGCAATTGATCCAGGTGATCCACGAATTTTCCCGGCGACCGGAGTTTGTCGGCAAGATCCTGCTGCTGGAAGGCTATGACCTGTCACTGGCACGCCGGCTGGTGTCGGGTGTCGATGTCTGGCTGAACACACCGGAATACCCGATGGAAGCCAGCGGTACGTCCGGACAGAAAGCCGGCCTCAACGGCGTGATCAACCTGAGCGTACTGGATGGCTGGTGGGGCGAAGGCTATAACGGTGAAAACGGCTGGGCGATCACTTCGCATGACGAACACTACGATGCCGCTTTCCGTAACCAGGAAGAAGCCAACGAGTTGCTGGATATCCTCGAACACCAGGTCATCCCCCTGTACTACGACCGTAACGGCCACGGTTTCTCGGAAGGCTGGGTGCGCATGTCCAAGAACTCCATGAAATCCGCCCTTCCGCAGTTCAACTCACAGCGCATGGTGATGGATTACATCAGGGGATTCTACGGCCCCGCTGCCGAACAGGGTCGCAAACTGGCCAAAAACCGTTCACACGGGGCAAAAGAACTGGCGGCCTGGAAAGACAGGATCAACCGCCTCTGGTCGTCGGTTTCGCTGCGGCGTATCGACAACTCACCGTGTGCCGTGAAGGCCGGGGAACGCTTCCGTATCGAGGTTGCCGCACAACTGGGTAAACTCACACCGGATGATGTACGGCTCGAATGCCTGATTGGCAGGGAAGATGAACACCAGGACTTTGTCGCAACAGAGTATTTCGGCTTTACCGCCGAAGGACAGATAGACACGGGTGAAACACGCTTCGTACTGGATCTCGAGCCGCCACTACCGGGGCTGCAACATTTCCAGATCCGCATCTACCCCTGTCATCCGTTACTGAGCCACCGCTTTGAAACCGGCTGCATGATCTGGCTGTAACGCAGCAGCGGGGACGGGCAAGCCAGGCTGGCAGTCGTTCAGGCTGCCGGGTCAAGCTTGCCCCTGACCTTCCTGAGCGTCTCGTCATTCTCACAAAACCCTGACGGGTCGCCAACGCCTTCGTCCAGCAATTTATCGCAGGCTTTGGTGCTGGCACATTCGGAACAGCGTTTCATCTGGTCACGGATGCTCAGTACTGGCTGGCCATGTAAATACGCATCCGGATCAATGTGGTGAATACCCAGCATTCTGGCCAGGCGCAGTTTCGACAACTGCCTGGCGATATCCTGTCGGTAACGCTTGCCGGTTTCCAGGTTGCGGGTAATGGCCACCACCAGGAGCACGATAAAAGCTACTGATAAAACAGAAAAAATACCCGCAATGATGATACTTAACAGATTCATTTATCCCGCCGATATATTTTTTAAGTCAGGGAGCCTCTGGATTAATTCGGAGTTCACGTCATTGCGAGCGCAGCGTGGCAATCTCCTGCAATGAAATCAGTCTGTTAGAGATTGCCGCGTCACTTGGTTCCTCGCAATGACGAATTAATCAGAGGTTTCTAAGAGTCAACATCGGCATAACAACAAAATTCTTCTCCGGTTTGTATGACCTCTGTCAAGTAACCGGCAGAAAATACCCGTCAGGCCCGGCCATACAGCTGCACCCAGTCCTTTAGCCGTTCCCCGTATTCAGGCTGGAGCTGTTCCCATTCAAACCGCCATTGCCAGTTGCCTTCGGCAATACCCGGGATATTCATACGGTGCGAGGCATCGAGTGCCAGCACGTCCTGCATCGGCAACACGGCGAGCCGAGCCACCGAGGCAAGCGCGGTACGCACCAGGGGCCAGGGCATGCTGTCTCCCTCGAGACCCAGGTAACGGTGGATAAAATCCCGCTGCTCCCCGGACAGTTCTTCATACCAGCCCAGCGTCGTGTTGTTGTCATGTGTGCCGGTGTAGACAACAGAAAGTGGTTCGTGGTTATGCGGCAGATAGGGGTTGTCGGACGAGCCATCAAAGGCGAACTGCAGGATTTTCATTCCCGGCAGCTCAAACTGCCTGCGTAACGCGGTCACTTCCGGCGTAATGACACCTAGGTCTTC
>JALVCM010000044.1 GCA_027010005.1 Thiohalobacter sp. | reverse complement strand
TTGTGGTGACACGGCAATATCGATAGCGTCACTTTGTACCAGGTCGACATAGGCCGGACGATTGATCAGCGACATCACCTTGCGCGCGCCCAGCCGCTTGGCCAGCATGGCGGAAAGGATATTGGCTTCTTCATCGTTGGTGAGCGCACAAAACACATCGGTATTCTCGATGTTCTCCTCGATCAGCAGTTCCTCGTCCGCCGCATCACCGAGCAGTACAATACTCGATTCCAGTTGCTCGGAACGTAATTTGGCGGTTTCCGGATTGCATTCGATCAACTTGACCTGGTAACGGCCTTCGATGGCCTCCGCCAGGCGCAGGCCAATATTGCCACCCCCCGCGATCATCACCCGTTTGACACGTTTACCCAGTGTCCGGAGTTCGCTGGTCACAGCACGGATATGCTTGCGCGCAGCGATAAAAAACACTTCATCATCGGCCTCGATAACCGTATCACCTTCGGGCAGTATTGCTGCACCGCGGCGGAAAATTGCAGCCACCCGGGCTTCCACACCGGGCATGTGCTCGCGCAATTCACACAGCTCCTGGCCGACCAGTGGTCCACCACGCACGGCACGCACCGCGACCAGCTGTACCCGCCCGTCTGCAAAATCCAGTACCTGCAGTGCTTCGGGCTGTTCGATCAGGCGTTCAATATAATCCGTCACCAGCTGTTCGGGACTGATGAATACATCAACAGGCAAGGCTTCCTGGGAAAACAGCTTGGGGTGCTTCAGGTATTCCGGCGCACGTACGCGGGCGATCTTGATCGGGGTATGGAACAGTGTGTAGGCCACCTGGCAGGCCACCATGTTGGTTTCATCACTGTTGGTGACAGCGAGAATCATATCTGCATCTTCGGCACCGGCGCGGGTCAGGATCTCCGGGTGCGAGGCATGGCCGGCCACAGTACGGATATCAATCCGGTCCTGCAGGTCCTGGAGAATATCGGGCCGGTGGTCGACCACGGTAATGTCATTGGCCTCACTGGCCAGGTTCATCGCTACCGAGGAGCCGACCTGTCCTGCACCCAGAATGATGATCTTCATGGTCTGATCAGTCGCCGCCTTTCTTGAAATCGATACCCAGGCCACGCAGCTTGCGGTACAGGTGTGTCCGTTCCATGCCCACCCGCTTGGCAAGCTTGCCGACACTGCCGCCCACTTCCTGTAACTGGTGTTCGAGGTAGACCTTCTCGAACTGTTCGCGCGCCTCCCTCAATGGCAGATCCAGCGGCAGATCCGCTCCCGTCTCGTCACCACTGACAGAGACCCGTTCATGCTGAAGCGCACTTTCGACCTCTTCCACCTCGATCACCGGCCCCTGGCCGAGGATCAGCAGACGCTGGACCAGGTTTTTCAGTTCGCGGATATTGCCGGGCCAGCCGTAATTGCGCAGCCGGTTCTGTGCGGCAATGGAAAATTCCCGGTAGGGCAGATTTTCCTGGACCACGAAACGGTCCACGTAGTAATTGAGTAACTCGGGCACATCTTCGCTGTGCTCACGCAACGGCGGCACGGCCAGCGGAACAACATTCAGGTGGTAATACAGGTCTTCCCGGAAACGTCCTTCCTTGACGGCCTCCTCGAGATCATCCGACGTGGTCGCGATCACCCGGATATCCACCGGCACCGGTTCGGTACCGCCCATGCGCAGAAAGGAATGGGTCTGGAACACGCTGAGCAGGCGTGACTGTGTCTGCATATCCATATCGGAGATATTGCCCAGCAACAGCGTTCCACCATTGGCCTGCTCCAGGCGGCCATAGGTAATAGTGTTACCTTCCTCGCTGCCAAACAACTCGGCGGCAGAATGCTCGGGCGACATGGAGCCAACCGCCACCTCGACAAAAGGCCGGTCGCGCAGGTTGCTGTGGGCATGAATATAGCGGGCCACGACTTCCTTGCCGGAACCCGGCTCACCGCTCACCAGTACCCAGGTATTATGCTGTGCGATACGCTGCGCCTGCTGGCGAAGTGCCTGCATGACCTCGCTCTTGCCGGCCGGCTCGGCGACGGGCAGGGCCTGACGCTTGAGGCCCTGGTTTTCCTGTTGCAGCTTTTCGGATTCCAGCGCCCGGTTGACCACCAGTAACAACTTGGCCAGGGAGATGGGTTTTTCAATGAAGTCGTAGGCGCCCAGGCGGGTTGCCTCGACGGCCGTCTCGACCGTACCGTGGCCGGACATGATCACCACCGGGCAGGGAAGACCGCCGCCTTCCGACCATTCGCGAAGCAGCGTGATGCCGTCCACGTCGTCCATCCAGATATCCAGCAGAATCAGGTCGGGGCGTCGTTTGCGACGGGCCTGGCGTGCCGCTTCCCCGCTTTCCGCAACACTGACTTCAAAACCCTCGTCCTCGAGGATTTCCTTGACCAGATTTCGGATGTCCGGTTCGTCGTCTACCACCAGAATGTGTCCGGAGGACATGTGAATACCTGTTGCTTGCCGGGTTGTGGGAGCCTTTATACGACAATCATGCCCGGACTGTCGACACTATGCGAGTCCGCGTCGTGTTTCGGCATGAAAACGCAGCTCAATGCAGGCATGGTGCTGCTCGGTATTCTGTGCGCGTATCTGTCCGTTATGCTCTTCGACAATCTTCTTGACGATGGCCAGGCCAAGACCGGTACCGCGCGTTTTGGTGGTTACGTAAGGTTCGAACAGGCGTTCGAGCACCTCATCGGAGAAACCGCTGCCATTGTCCGAGAAACTGATTTCGATAAACCGGTCACCCGATTCCAGCACCCATTTTGAATGTACCGCAAGTTCTCCGTCATCCTTGTCGCGCACGGCCTCGAGTGCGTTCTTGAAAAGATTGTGCAACAACTGGCGCATGCGGCCTGCATCACCACTGATCATGGGTGCCGGTTCGGCCAGATCCAGCTGGATGCGCAGGCTTGATCCCCGGTACAACTCCGCGATATCGCGTATCAGCTCGTGCAGGTCCAGTGGCTCCAGCTGCAGCATGGGTGCACGCGCATAATCACCGAATGCGTTGACCATGTCCTTCAGGGTGTCGACCTGCTGCACGATGGTGCGCGTGGCGCGATCCAGGATTTCCGCCTCGTCCTTGTCCATCGACTTCAGGTACTTGTGGCGCAGACGCTCCGCCGACAACTGGATCGGTGTCAGCGGGTTTTTGATTTCGTGCGCCAGTCTGCGCGCCACCTCGCCCCAGGCCGCGTCGCGCTGTGCACGTATCAGGTCGGTGACATCATCGAACACAATGACCTCACCGCCGGACAGGTCATCACTGACCGGCAAGGCAGTACTGCGGCACATCAGCACATGCCGCCCGGCGTTGTCGAACAGTGTGACCTGTTCCTGCCAGTCGAGCTGCTGCGCGGCGTGACGCTTTGCCACCAGCGAAAACAGCGGCTCAAGGAATTTATGCTGCGCCTGGATGTCTTCCAGCGACTTGCCAAGCTCGCGGCTGAGGTCGATACCGAGTATCTGCGAAGCCGACTCGTTCACAGTACGCAGTTCACCGGCACCATTAATACTCAACACGCCGGACGACAGGCTGCCCAGTACGGTTTCCAGGTAAGCGCGCTGGCTTTCTACCTCCTGCTGACCGCGGCGTGTCTGGTCGCGTGCCGCAGCAAGACGGCGCGTCATGTCATTGAACGAGCGCACCAGGAAACCCAGTTCATCTTCGCTGTCGACCGGCAGGCGCTTGCTGTAATCCCCTTCGGCCACCGCCCGCGTTCCTTCGGCGAGCACGCCGATGGGCTCCACCATGCGGCGGGCTGAATAGAACGCCACCCACACGGCGGACAGCAGGCTGAGCACCACCACCAGGGACAGGGTCAGGATATAGCTGTACTTGAGCGGTTTCCGCAGGTAGGCCAGTTTACGGTAGCGCACGATCTGGTTCTCGACATTACTGGCGAGTCGCCCGAGGCGTTCCGGAATCGGGTACAGGGCCTGCAATGTCAGCGGCTCTGCCGCCCGCTTGGTCGTCGTCACCGGTACCACGGCGCGCACGAACAGCTCGGACTCGATCGGGTCAAGCCCCACGTAGGAACGACCCGGGGTCAGTGACAACATGGCCTGGTCACTGGGACGGTGAGGAATAATGTCCGTACCCTCGACACTGCTGGAAGCCACGATACGCCCGTCCATACCAAACACGGTCAGTTCAACCGCGCCGCTGCGCACACGCAGATCGTACAGACCGAAGGGCAAGGCCGTGGGCGACATGTCGCCCAGTTCGGAAGCCACTTTTTCGGTCAGCCTGAGCAGGTCACCGAGCCGCACATCGAGCGAACCGCGACTCAGTTCCAGTGCATCGTCCAGCGCCTGCTCGATCTGTACGTCAAACCATGAGTCGATGCCGCGCTGCAAAAACTGCAGGGAAAAGTAATACACCACCGCGATTGGCAGCACGGCGAGTATGACAAAGGTAATCACCAGCCGGGACGTCAGACGTGCACCCGGGGCACGCGTGCGGTACTGGGACACCAGCCAGAACAGGTTGGTGCTGATCAGGCCGATCAGTACCACCAGCCCCAGCGCATTGAGCAGCAACAGCCAGGAATACATCTGGCCAAAACGCTCGGAGTTGTGCGTGGCGTCGCTCATCAGTGACAGGGACACCAGCAGGATGACAAACAGTACCAGCATCGGCCAGATGCCGAGACGGGAACGACTTACGGCAGCAACGGCCATCTGTGCCAGTCACCTTGCAGACTCCATTCCGAACCGAGATAGGCCCACACCCGGATCGGGGTGGGTAGCGCTTCCACGTCGAGGTCGACACGCATCCGTACCCAGTATTTACGCCCCGGGCGCAGCAGGTTTTCATCGATCAACGGCAAATCATATACGTTGCCGATAAACGCCAGGGCCTCACCCAGCGTACGAAAACTGTGCTGCGCCCCGGTACTGAGCACCTTGACCAGGTAGGTTTCCGTCAATGCGTGGTATTCGAGCGCATACTTCTGTTCCAGCTGGGCGACCCGTTCGGGGAACAACCACCGCCGCTCACGGATCACCTCGATATTCAGCTTGATCACCAGCGGCACACCGTTGTGCAGTGCTTCCTGCAAGGTGTCATTCAGGGTGAGATCGACGCGTGCACCCACCCGGTAGACACCGTCGACCAGCAGGGTGCGGGTATCGTGTATCTGTGGATCGGCGGCCTCAACCGGCGTGAACAACAGGCAGCAGGACAGCAGCCACAGCGACAAACGCCAGTGATGGCGAAGTGGGGGCCTGTCAGTTGTTGCTGTTGTGTGCTCCATCACGGGGAGGTCATCGACCCTTTTATCAAGCGTGCGTAATAAAATCCGTCCACACCCTGCTCACCGGGGAATAACTGACGCCCGACAGACTGCGGCTGCCCCCACTCCACGTCCAGGGGTAGTTCGGCAGC
>JALVCM010000043.1 GCA_027010005.1 Thiohalobacter sp. | reverse complement strand
GTCACCTTCACCAGGCCGCCGCCGGATTCACCAGTGGCTTCCATCTTTGCCACTTCTTCCTGGGCTTTCTGTACATTGGCCTGCATCTGCTGGGCCTGCTTCATCAGGTTTCCGAGTCCGCCTTTCATACCTTTTGTTCCTCAATCATGTGTCGTGTTCAAGTGTCCCGGGGACGTATGGTTTCATCGTGCAGTGTGGCGCCGAAGTTTTTCTGGAAGGCCTTGACGTTGGGATCAGAGGTAATTGCCTCGACGGCGCCGGCCTGGCGTTGCTCCGCTTCGCGCTGGCGCTTTTGCGCAGGTGTTTCGGTACTGGCACCCTCGATATCGATATCCAGCCGGATACTCTGCCCCAGGCATTCAGCCAGTTTTGCCTCCAGCTGCTGCTGACGTGTCTTGCTCAGCAATTGCTGGTGCTCACTGCCCAGTGACAGCTTCCAGTGCTTGTCATCACGCACCTGGACAGCACAATTCATGGCCAGTTCCCGCAACATGCCCTTGAGTTGCATTGCATCGACCAGTACGGCCCAGTCAGCGTCCCCGGACACCCGGGTTACCGGGGCCGACGACGATGCAGCGGCTGTTACCGCAGTGCTGCCAGCTGCCTTCACTGTCTTTGCGGAGCTGACAGTCGATGCCGTCGCCCCGGACGTCCCGGGACGTACTGTGGATTGCGCCTGTTCCCCCGTCACGGGGCGGAAGGCCAGCATACGCAACAGGATCATTTCCATGCCGCCACGCGGGTCGGGTGACAGCGGCAGATCACGCCGGCCGACCAGCCCGATCTGGTAATACAGCTGTACGTCTTCCGGGTCCATACGCTGTGCCAGTTCCAGCAAGGTATCGCGCGCCTCGATACTGGCATCGACCGCATCCGCGGCTACCTGGGCAATGGCGATCTGCTGCAGGTCGGTCAGCAACTCCGCCAGCAGGCCTTCGTAGTCGGGGGCCTGCTGTGAAAGCCGCTCGATCACGCCCAGCAGGGCCGGCGCATCGGCATCCGCCAGGGCGCGCAGGATTTCGACCACATGACTGCGCTCGATGGTACCCAGCATGCTGCGCACATCGGCTTCGCTCACCCCGCCATCGCCGTAGGCAATGGCCTGGTCGAGCAGGCTGAGGGCATCGCGCATACTGCCGTCGGCCGCGCGCGCCAGCAACTGCAGGGCAGACGCTTCAGCCGAAACCGATTCGGCCTTTAACAGTGTTTCCAGGTGACCGCTGATCAACGGCATCGGCAACCGCTTGAGATTAAACTGCAGACAACGCGACAACACCGTGGCCGGCAGTTTTTGCGGATCGGTGGTGGCGAGCAGGAATTTAACGTGTGGTGGCGGCTCTTCAAGCGTTTTCAGCAGGGCATTGAAGCTGTGTGCCGAGAGCATGTGTACTTCGTCCACCAGGTAAACCTTGTAGCGGCCACGGGTCGGTGCGTACTGCACGTTATCCAGCAGCTCACGGGTGTCCTCGACCTTGGTGCGCGAGGCGGCATCCACCTCGATCAGGTCGACGAAACGCCCTTCATCGATTTCCACACAGGCCGAGCATTCGCCACAGGGCTCTGCACTGACGCCCGATTCACAGTTGAGGGATTTGGCAAAAATACGCGCCACGGTGGTCTTGCCCACGCCGCGCGTGCCCGTGAACAGGTAGGCATGGTGCAGCCGGTCATTGTCCAGCGCATTGATCAATGCGCGCAGCACATGCTCCTGCCCCACCATCTCGGCAAACTTGCGTGGCCGCCATTTGCGCGCCAGAACCTGATAACTCATTGAAGATCCGAAAGGCATCCTGAAACACGGCTTATTATACAGAAGCCGGCGCGGGAGATTACGGAAGAATGGGTGGCGACCCGTACCAGCCACACCCCGGCGCCCAGGTCCACTGCTGCGGCTGCTCCCTTCCGGGCCTGACCGGGTTCACAGTTTACTGTCGCGAGGGGACCGGTACAGATCACCATAACACGTTGTCCGAACAACCGGCGCGTGGCCGGAGGACGCGGCATTGTACCAACTGAGCGGTATTTTGCACCCGAAATACCCTGAATATTCATAAGCATTTCAATAAATAGTAATTATTGACAATACCTGATAAAATTAGTCAACTATTAAGCACAGAACAGGATTCCCTGTCATTGCGAGCGTAGCGCGGCAATCTTGTCAAATCTGGCACCAGGCCAAAGAGGTTGCTTCGCTGCGCTCGCAATGACGGAAGCAGGGTCCATCATTTTTGAACACGGGAAGGAGCATTAAGCAATGCAAGCAGAAGTAAACGGTAAAGTCATTGAGCTCAGCGAAGCGGGCTGGCTGAATAACCTGGACGAATGGAGTCCGGAACTCGCAGTGGAAATCGCCAAAAATGAAAAGATTCCGGAACTCACCGATGAGCACTGGGACATCATCAACCTGGCGCGCGAATATTTTCAGGACAACGGTACCGTTTGTGAACCGCGTCAGTTCTCCAAACTGATGAAGAAAAAATACGGCAAGGACCGCAGTGACCAGAAATACATCTATTCGCTGTTTCCGACCGGTCTGATCAAATGTGCCAACAAGGTTGCAGGCCTGCCGCGACCCAAGGGCTGCAGCTAAACACATCAACGGTTTCAAAAGGCCCCTTAACGGGGCCTTGTTTTATTAAAGAGCGCTATAATGAATTTGGTCATCACGGTAACCCGCCAGCCTGAAATAACATGGAATCTGCTGCAAATCATCCTTCCGGCCGAACAATTCTGGTGGTCGATGATGAACAGGACATCCGGGACCTCTACAGTCTCATACTGGAGAAACTGGGCTACCAGGTCCTGCTGGCAAGAACCAGTGACGAGGTAGTCGAGTGCTACCACCAGTCACTGGAAAACAGTGTCCCGATTGATGTTGTTATCCTCGACCTCAACCTCCCCGATGGCCGGGGCGGCAAGGAAATCGCAGGGGTACTGCGCGCGATGGACCCGCATGCCAGACTGATTGTTTCCAGCGGACACACGACAGCACCGGAAATGACCCACTACGCAGAATACGGCTTCAATGGTGCACTGGAAAAAACCTTTAACCGGGGAAATATCAAACGCACCATCGAACAGGTACTGGCCTCAGGCTAGGCCGGGAAAACCTTCAACCACCGTGTTCTCCCGCCGGCCGGGTAGCGGGATATAAAGGTGCCAGCCCTTCGGGCTTTTTGCTGTTGCGACCCTGCCCGGACGTGAGTCCTGTTTTCAGAGCCTTCCACAACGCTTCACCCCGCCACTTCCCGGCCGCTCCACTGTAAAGCGCCTGATCGAGCCTGCGCACGTCTTCACGACCGGATTCCAGTCTTTGCGCCAATACACCCAGGTTGCGTGGCGGCTGTTGCGGCCATTCATCTGCGGCCCATTCAAGCAGGGCTTTTGCGGCAGCCTGCGGATCGTTGGCCTCGCAGGCTTTCTTCAGCGCAGCGCGCGATTCACGACGACCGGGCTGTGAAGAAGACTGAGTATGACGACGTTGTGCCGCCGCAGCTGCTGATTCACGGTTCCCTGCAAGATACCGTCGTCGCCACCACGCCAGCGCAAGCAAGGCCAGTACAACCCCTGCCGCCAGCAGGCCGTTACGAGGCTGCATCACTTGTCTCCATCCGGGCTGCGCGTGGGCTGGTGCTGCCATGTCAGGTGCAGTTTCAGGCACGGAGGCCGGGGGTACTGTTGCAGCCCCACCGGCGGCCGGCAGTATGTTGATCTCGCGGGCCGGCAATCGGGTACTGCGTTGCCGGTGCTTCGCCGTGTCCCACCAGTCGACCCGGACAGCGGGCAGAGTGATCCTGCCGGTCGTGGCAGGCACATAGGCCAGGGTCTGTTTGCTGACACCGTAAATCCAGTCACCGTCGGTGAGGTTCTCGGTGACCGGTTGCTCCGGGTACACACGCACACCCTGTAACGACGGGAAATCGAGTGCCGGTAACTGGGAGGATTCCAGTCCCCTTGCCTTCAGGGTAATAGTGCGCGTTACCGGTTCACCAACGTGGAATTCGGGCACCTGGTCTTCCCAGCTGTCCGTCAGTGTCAGCGCCTGGGTGGGTAACCAGTACTTCCCGGTATAGGCAGCCGGCCGCGCTTTCACCTCCAGCGTGAGCGGCTCACTGCGAACACGAAACCGTTTACCGGGATTCCCCGTCATACCGCTGAAAAACGGATCACTGAACGGATCCCGACCGAAGAAACGTTTGATCAACGGGTCTGTCGGCATCGATGATGAACGCCGTGATGAGGTTGAGGCAGCACGCCCGGTGAAGGCAATCGCGGGGATCGTCAACTTGCCACTTTTTTCCGGGAAGATGGCGTAGTGTCGCTCAACAACCTGGTAGTCCGTACCGTTGATCGTGGTCTTGAAGCGGCGGTCCTCGCCCAGCCGTTCGACAACGGCATCGGCCAGCTGAGGATCACTGAAATCACCCTGCAGCAAGGGTACGCGGTAGTAGAGGCGTACCACGTAGAGGATCTGCTGCTGGACAAAAACATCCATTGCACCGGTACGCGCTTCGGTGCGAATGAAGACCGGGCGATCCGCGGAGACTGTACTGACCGCGGATTGTTCCAATACCTTCAGGGTGACAGGACGGGTCTTTGAATGACCGACCTTCAGTGCCGGCACTTCCAGCGTACCGGTTTTTCCGGGCGCCAGTTCCACCTGCCATTGCCGGCTGTCAGAACGCCGCCCGTTAATGATCTCGATACGCTGACTGCTGCGGGTACCCAGGACTTCAAAATCTTTCTTTAGCGGCGTCAGGTCGGGTTCCCCCGACTCATCCTTTCCGCTTGCCTCGATCGTCAGGGTAACGGTCTCCCCGTCGTAAATTGTCGAGCGGTCCAGTGTTGCCTGTACATCGGCCCACAGGTTTGACGTCAGTGCCAGCAATACCAGGAGCAATGCGGCACGCGCGTATTCAAGAAACCGGGGGTGTCCTGGTCCTGTCTGTATCCCGTGCATTGTTGATCTCCGTGCTGTGATTACCATGCCTGTTGTCCCTTTTTCGGGGTATTGGCCCGCTGTTGATACTGGTAAAGAAATTTCCGCCGCAGCAGGCCGCCCGGGTCATCGGGGATACGTTTCAGCCACTGCTCTGCGGCAAGTTGTTGTTCGGTATCCAGGGGAGAGGCCTGTGAACCGCCTGGCTTACCCTGCTTTTCAGACTCGCCGGCACGGTCTAGCGGATTCTGGCCGGCTTCTGAGTCTTCCCTGGCTTCCTGCTGCGGTGTTCCCTGGCCAGCGGATTGTTCATCACCCTGCTTTCCGTCCTGTGACTTCGCTTTTGAGGCAGACTCTTGTGATTCATCTGCACCTGAAGCCTGTGCCGATTGACTCGACGCATCTTCCCCGGCAGCACCGGCAGAAGAATTCTCTCCCTGCTGACCCTGC
>JALVCM010000042.1 GCA_027010005.1 Thiohalobacter sp. | reverse complement strand
TCCATCAACCTGTCGGGCATGTCGGTGGGCAGCCAGGAAATATATGACTGCATTGAGAAAGAAGTACGTGAATCCGGTGTCGATCCCGCCCGTATTACGTTTGAAATTACCGAGACCGCGGCCTGCGAACAACTGACCAGCGCAATAGAATTCATCCAGAAAGTCCGTCAGCTCGGTTGCAGGATTTCACTGGATGACTTTGGCGTAGGTTTCTCGTCCTTCTCCTATCTCAAGCACCTGCGTGCCGACATTCTCAAGATCGATGGCAGTTTCATCCGTGATATACACAACAACAATGCCGACCAGTTGTTCGTCAAGGCACTGGTGGATGTGGCACGTGGCATGGGGATGCATACCATCGCGGAATTTGTAGAAAACGAGCAGGTATACGACCGGGTACGCAGTCTTGGCGTGGACTATGTCCAGGGTTACTACCTGGGCAAGCCGGAACTGGAACTGATACCGGCCAGTGTGGAAGGGACTCCTCCCGCCAGTATCTCGGTGGCCTGATCAGGTCAGCCGTTTTTTCGCCCGCGTAATGGCCTCGCGTACCTGCTGTGGTGCGGTGCCGCCAAAGTGATTGCGTGCCGAAACCGAGCCTTCCAGCGTCAAGACATCGAAGACATCTGCATCAATCGCGGGTGACAGTGCCTGCAGTTCAGCCAGTTTCATTTCTGCCAGATCGCGCCCGCTGTCGATGCCAAGACGTACTGCCGTGCCGACAATTTCGTGCGCATCACGGAAAGCGACACCCTTGCGCACCAGGTAGTCGGCCAGGTCGGTGGCGGTCGAGTAACCGGTGGCCGCGGCACGCCGCATGTTATCTGACTTGACCTGCAGGGCAGGGACCATGTCGGCAAAAGCACGCAGGCAGCCGAGCAGGGTATCCACACTGTCGAACAGGGGTTCTTTGTCTTCCTGGTTGTCCTTGTTGTAGGCCAGTGGCTGGCCTTTCATCAGCATCAGCAGGCTCATCAGGTGCCCGGTCACACGGCCGGTCTTGCCACGTACCAGCTCCGGGACATCGGGGTTTTTCTTTTGCGGCATGATGCTGGAACCGGTACAGAAGCGGTCCGGCAGATCAATGAAATCGAACTGTGCCGAGGCCCACAGGATCAGTTCTTCCGAGAAGCGCGACAGGTGGGTCATCACCAGCGCCGCATTGCTGCAGAATTCGATGACAAAGTCACGGTCGCTGACTGCGTCCAGTGAGTTTTCGGCAGGTGCGTCGAAGCCCAGCAGTTGAGCCGTGTAATGGCGGTCGATGGGAAAGCTGGTACCGGCCAGTGCGGCAGCACCCAGTGGCATCACGTTAACCCGTTTGCGGCTGTCCATCAGCCGTTCCCGGTCACGTTGCAGGTTTTCAAACCAGGCCAGCATGTGGTGACCAAAGGTGACCGGCATGGCGACCTGCAAATGCGTGAAGCCGGGCATGATGGTGTCGGCTTCCCGTTCGGCCAGCGTCAGCAGGCCGTTCTGCAGCCGTAGCAGTTCGGCACACGCTTCATCGATGCGGTCGCGCAGGTACAGGCGCAGGTCGGTGGCGACCTGGTCGTTGCGTGAGCGCCCGGTGTGCAGTTTTTTACCGGCTTCACCGATCAGCGCGGTCAGTCGCGCCTCGATATTCATGTGCACATCTTCGAGACTGACCGACCACTCGAACTCGCCCGATTCGATCTGCTTTTCAATGGAGTCCAGGCCGGCGAGGATGGTATCGCGCTCTTCCGGGGTAATCACGCCAACCTGCGCAAGCATGCGCGCGTGCGCCCGGGAGCCCTCGATATCGTAGCGGTACAGGCGCTGGTCGAAGGTGACGGAAGCGGTGAACGCCTCCACAAAAGCATCGGTGGATTCGGTAAAGCGACCGCCCCAGGGCTTGTCGCTGCTCGGTTTGTCGGTCATATCGGTGCAGGTGCGGTTAACGGGGCGCCAGTATACCTCAAAGTACTGATAACACTGGCCGATATTATGGTGTTGCCCGTTTTCGGACGTTTTACCGGACCGCATATTGCCGTCATGACCCGGACAAACCGTAAAAATCCGTCAGAGTTGTCGCAGGATACCCTGTTCCTGCCAAGTTTCTGCGATATCCGCCTGGTCTTCGCCGTGGTGGTGATTGCCGAGCTGCTGGCGTTTGTGCTGGTGCTGGCCAATGGCCGCGCGGATCCCTGGAATGACCTCGGGCTGGTGTCGCTGTTTATGCAATGGATCGCACTGAGCAGTGCGGCTGCCCTGTGCCTGGCCCGGCCGTTATTACTGAAAATCAGCAATACCGCTGCGGTACTGGCCAGTTACCTTCTGCTGTTGCTGGTTACCGTGCTGGTCAGTGAGCTGGCCTGGTCCATGGGCGGGCTTGAACAGGGTGGCGCCGCGTCGGGGCACGTCGAGTTCCTGTTCCGCAACACTACCATCAGTGCCATTGTCAGCGGTCTGGTGCTGCGCTATCTGTTTGTACAGCACCAGTGGCGGCAGCAGATCCAGGCCGAGTCACAGGCACGCGTGCAGGCATTGCAGGCGCGTATCCGGCCCCATTTTCTGTTCAACAGCATGAACAGTATCGCGGCACTGACCGGCAGTGACCCGCAACGCGCCGAGCTGGCGGTGCAGGACCTGTCGGACCTGTTTCGAGTCACCCTGCGCAATGCGTCGGAGCGTATTCCGCTGGACGAGGAAATCGACGTGGCAAAACGTTACCTGCGTATGGAAAGCCTGCGGCTTGGTGAGCGATTGCAGGTGCAGTGGGATATCGAGCGCCTGCCGCGCAAGCGACTGGTGCCGTCGCTGATTCTCCAGCCGTTGCTGGAAAATGCCGTGTACCACGGTATCGAGGCCCTGCCGCAGGGCGGGCGTATTGCCATTCGCGGTGCGGCGGAGGGCAGGCGTATCAGCATCACGGTACGCAACCCGCGCGCACCACAGGGCCTTGCTTCACACCGCAGGGGGAATCACATTGCGCTCGAAAATATCCGCTTGCGCCTGCAGCTGGCCTTTGGCAACCAGGCCGGCGTGGCACTGCGCGAGGTGGATGACGAATTTGAAACGACGCTTTATTTTCCGAGAGAGAAAGCCACATGAAGTGCCTGGTGGTGGATGACGAGTCACTCGCGCGCGAGCGTTTGTCACGACTGCTCGGGCAGCTGGAGGGCTGCCAGGTTTGTGGTGAAGCGAGCGATGGCCGGCAGGCACTGGCCCGGGTGCAGGCGCTGGCCCCCGAGCTGGTACTGATGGATATTCGCATGCCGGGCATGGATGGACTGGAAGCGGCACGTCACCTGTTAAAGCTCGATAATCCGCCGGCCGTAGTGTTTACCACCGCTTACGGGGATCATGCACTGGAGGCCTTCGAGGCGCAGGCGATCGATTATTTACTCAAGCCGATTCACCCCGAACGTTTACAGCAGGCCCTCGACAAGGCGCGACGGCTGAATCTTGCGCAGCTGGAAAACCTGGAGCATGAAAGTGGAGTGCGTACACACCTGTGTGCGCGAAACCGGGGTAACCTGGAGCTTGTTCCGGTGGAAGAGATTGTCTACCTGCAGGCCGACCAGAAATATGTCACGGTGCGTTCGGCCAGTCAGAAAATCCTGGTCGAGGACGCGCTCAAGGCGCTCGAGCAGGAGTTTGGCGACCGCTTTATCCGTATTCACCGCAATGCACTGGTCGCGGCAGGTCGTATCCGTGCACTGGAAAAGGACAGCCAGGGGCATGGCCGGGTGGTGCTCGAAGGGGTTGAGGAACGACTCGAGGTCAGTCGCCGGCTATTGCCGGACGTCAGGCGGCATATTCGCAACGGCGCCTGATATTCCGCGCAGGCTCAGGGGTTACAGCGCCCCTGTTCCTGCAGGTGCCGGCGGGATTTATCCAGTGCGGTGTCCAGGTAGCCACCATAGAAATCCACTGAACTGACCCCCACCAGGCGTCTGGCAATTTCCACGCCGTTACTGTCGACAAACAGTACGGTAGGCGTCACCCATACCTTGTAATGCGCGGCGAGACGGGCTTCATCGGTCATCCTGCCGTTAAAATCACGCAACCGGCGGTTGCCGTCGATCATCACCTTGCGCATCAATACACGCCGCTGGTAATCCCTGTCCAGCAGCGTCGGGTCAAGAATTTCGTGTTCCAGCAATTCGCAGTAGTCGCAATACTCGGCGGCAAATTCCAGCAGCACGGGTGCACAGTACTGTTCAGCCTGACGACCGGCTTTTTGCAGGTCCTGCGCCAGCGGCACAGCGGCCCCGGTTGCGGAACTGGCCAGCAGAAAAACCCCGGCCAGGATACCAGGCCACTTGCGCCCCTTGTCTGTCACTCGCTATGCTCCCTGAAATATTCCGGTCTGTAGACCATTATACGGTTCTCGTGCCGACTGGACCGGCGGTTTTCACAGTTTCAGCAGTCAGGTAGCCATGACAGATTCCACACTTCGTATCGCCACCCGCAAGAGCCCGCTCGCGCTCTGGCAGGCCAATCACGTGCGTGATGCACTGCGTGCAAGGCATCCTGATCTTGCGGTCGAACTGGTCACCATGACCACGCAGGGCGACAAAATCCTCGACACACCGCTGGCGAAAGTCGGTGGCAAGGGGTTGTTCGTCAAGGAACTGGAAACCGGTATGCTGGAAGGACGCGCCGACCTTGCTGTGCATTCCATGAAGGATGTCCCGGTGGAGTTCCCGGAAGGCCTTGGGCTGGCCGCCGTGCTGCCACGCGAAGATCCACGTGATGCCTTGATTTCAAACGAATATTCCTCGATCGAGACACTGCCTGAAGGGGCCCGTGTGGGCACCTCGAGCCTGCGCCGCCAGTGCCAGCTGCGGCGACTCCGCCCGGACCTGAAAGTGCTCGACCTGCGCGGCAACGTCAATACCCGCCTCGCCAAGCTCGATAAGGGCGATTATGACGCCATCCTGCTGGCGGCAGCGGGCGTCAGGCGTATGGGCTGGGAACAACGTATCACTGAATTACTGGCGCCGGAGCAGTTCATCCCGGCCATTGGCCAGGGCGCCATCGGGATCGAGATCCGCCTGGACGATGTGCGGGTACGCAGCCTGGTAGAAGAGCTGAATGACGGGCAGACGGCGACGCGCATACGTGCCGAGCGTGCCCTGAACGAGGCCCTGCAGGGCGGTTGCCAGGTACCGATTGCCGGGTATTCTGAAATAAGTCACGGTGTCATTGTGCTGCGCGCACTGGTCGGCCGGCCGGATGGCAGTGAAATGGTTCAGGGTGTGATCAGTGGCCGGCCGGAAGATGCCGTGGAGCTGGGCCGGGTGCTGGCGGAAGACCTGTTGTCACGTGGTGCGAAACAAATCCTTGAAGCGCTGTATGCCGGGGACGATGGATGACAGAACCCCCCGTCCCGAGCGGTGGTCCCCTGCAGCACTGTGGTGTGCTGGTTACC
>JALVCM010000041.1 GCA_027010005.1 Thiohalobacter sp. | reverse complement strand
CTCGTCAAAAAGTGGGTTATTGCGGCGGCGCAACAGGTGTTGCTCGCGGATACCCGGTTTTTCAGTATTTTCAGCACGCATGCCCTGCTCCCCGTGTTCAGGTCGTTACCTTACCTGAAGACACGGTGATAAAAAACGCAGCAGAAATAAGGTCAGTGGGCTATATGGTGCACTCGATTTCGCCGAGGCGCTTGGTCAGTTTGACGTTTTCGGCGTAGTCGACCGGTACGGCGATCAGTGCGGGGCCGTCCTGGCTGAAGGCTTCTTCCAGGGCCGGTACAAGTTGTTCGGGGCCGGTCAGTGTCTTGCCCCACATGCCAAACGACTGTGCCAGCTGCTCCCACTGAGGGTTTCCAAAGTCCAGTTTTGAATGCCGTCCATCAAACTGGTTCTGCTGTTTCCACTTGATCAGGCCGTACTCGCCATCTTCCCAGACCATGAACACGACTTTCAGGTTGAGACGTACGGCAGTTTCGAGGTCCTGTACATTCATCATGAAGCCGGCGTCACCGCAAATAGCCAATACCCTGTGTTCAGGCTTGGCGATCTTGGCGCCAATCGCACCGGGCAGTGCAAAGCCCATGGAACAGAATCCGTTGGAGATGAGGCAGGTGTTGGCTTCCTGGCACTGGTAATAGCGCGAAATCCACATCTTGTGCGCGCCGACATCGGACAGCAGGTAATCGTCCGGGCCAAGAAACTCACGTACGTCCCAGAGGATTTTCTGGGGTTTCATCGGGAACGATGCATCGTCCTTATCCATGGCGAAATCGGCGAGTATGGTATTCCGCAGTTTTTGCCAGGAATCGATATTCTGCAGGGGCAGTTTGCCGGCGTATTTGCGTTCCAGTTCCATGTTGACCTGCCACAGGGCATCGGCAATATCACCCACCACGTCAACGCTGACCGTGTAGTGGTAGTCAATCTCTGCTGGCAGGAAGTCGATATGGACGACCTTCTTGTCCTTGTCGGCGTTCCAGAAACTCGGGCTGTATTCCACCAGGTCGTAGCCGACCGTGATGACCAGGTCGACCTGGTCCATGGCGTGATTGATGTGGTCCTTGCCCTGCAATCCCATGGTGAACAGGCAATGCTTGTTGTCCATGGGCATGGCACCCTTGCCCATGAAGGTGTTGACGACCGGGATACCGGTTTTCTCCGAAAGACGGCGTAACTGGGAGGCGGCGCGTTTACGAATTGCGCCATTGCCTGCCAGGATAATAGGCCGCCTGGCGGCAACAATGGCTTCCACTGCCTCGCTGACGGCCTTGTGGTCTGCACCCGGACGACGGGTTTTCAGAACCGGCATGGGTTGTGAAGCAACTTTTTCCTTGGCCACGTCTTCCGGTAACTCAATGACAGTTACGCCGGGTTTTTCTGCCTCGGAAAGCTTGAAGGCCTTGCGGACCACTTCGGGGATGGTTTCGCCGTCCACCACGGAGTGCGCCCACTTGCTGATGGGCTGCATCATGGCAATGGCATCCATGTTCTGGTGGCTTTCCTTGTGCAGGCGTTTGGTGGAGCCCTGGCCGATAATCGCTACCACCGGCGCCCGGTCCATGTTGGCATCGGCAAGCCCTGTCACCAGGTTGGTTGCGCCCGGCCCGAGCGTTGCGAGACAGACACCGGCTTTACCGGTAAGGCGGCCATAGACATCGGCAATAAAAGCGGCTGCCTGTTCGTGTCGGCACAGAACGAAATCAATTTTGCTGTCCAGCAGGGACATCATCAGATCAGCATTTTCCTCGCCGGGTACGCCGAAGATATGCGTGACACCTTCGGACTCCAGGCATTTTACAAAGGTATCGGATGCTTTACTCGGGGACGGTTTTCTTTTTCGGGTTGCTTTTATGGCTGTGGTCTTTGTCCGTGCCTGTGCTTTACTCATGCTGGGCTCCCTGTCATGGTGGACAACAGTATAGACATTAATCTGTCCAGTGAATTTCACGTGCGGTGAGCGGGCCAACCACGCAACTGGACAAGGAGTTCGGCATGACCGCGCTGTGGCTTGCAACCGGAATACGTCCAGCCATGATTTCGGCAGACTTCTGCGGGTACACCGGGTCCCGATCCGGCTCGGCAAAACCCTCCGGGTAGAGAGGCTGGTTATTCTGCGGGTCATACTTGTCGCTGGCACCGACGGTATGCAGGAACTCGTGTGCAATAACAACGTTATTACGTTGCGCCTGGGCCGGGCTGGCAAATGCATTGACCACACCGATCAGGCCTTTCTGCAGGCCCAGTGAGTGTCTCAGGCGCTGATGCGTTTTCGGGTCATAGTAGACCACGTACATCTGGATATCGGGTTCCGGGCCTTCGAAGGTGTCGTGCGTCGCAGCCCAGTAACGGAGTTTGAGACTCCACAACATGATCGACAGTGTGCTGGCATTGATCGGGGGGAGCGGGGGACGTTCGATGACCTCCGGTGCCAGCTTTATGGTCACCGGTTCGGTAATGCGCGGGTCATAGCGGCGAGCTTCACGGGCCAGGAAGTCTTCAACCGATTTGAAGTCCCCGGATGACAGACGCTTGATATAGCGGGCCGTTGCAGATCCCCCGTCGCCATTGACCGGGTAGATCACTACCCATAGTGGTTCATCCCAGTCCGTGGTGCGCAATCTTGTCAGCCAGCTGTTCATGCCGACGAAAAAAAGCACCAGCAAAAGCAGGGTTATCCGGAATTTCCTGAAGAAACCGCCCGACGCCATTAATGGCTCCCGTCCGTGAGGTAAGTGTTCCTTAATATAGGGGAGCCTGAACGAAAAACTTGAGTTTTCGCTAGAATACGGACTCATGTCCAGACCAACACTGCTGAGCGTCATCGAACTGGGGGGATACCCGGATTTTCGGCCATTGTACGAGAAGGCCGGTTACGAGGTGCTGACGGAAACGCGAATGCGCAAGGCCATGACCACCATCCGGAAAAAAACGCCCCGGGTGGTTGTGGCGGAATTCAATTTTCAGTCTGACTTTCGTGACCGCACCAGTTCACTGGAATCCATGATGTCGGTCGTTGAACGATTACCGGAAACGGAAGTCATCGTGTTCTATGAAACAGAATTTGCCCATCAGTTCGATCGTCTGCTGAAGGTGTGCAGTTTTTATCGTACCTTTACCTTCCCGATTCCGGAGGATGAACTGGCAGCCAGCCTTCAGGCACTGGTCTGATCGTCAGTTGAACGCGCTGCGTTGAGGTGGATCAGTTGTGTGACCATCTCTTCGTCCAGGTCGAGGCCGACGTCATGTCCCGGGTTGATGGCAATCCCGATACCACTGCCGAGGCGTTGCAGAATCCAGCTGACTTCAGCCAGCAGACCGCCATTGTAACCGGGAACATTTGCCACAAAAGGTTTTGCGCGCTCCGGGCTGGTAAACAGGATCAGCACAGTGTGTCCGTCCTCGGTTTTCAGTGTCAGCGGTTTGGCCTTTGACGAGGTCTGGAATCCCTCGATCTCATTTTTTTCGTCCTCAACCGGCATAAACAGCTGTTCATCCAGCAGGGTCTGCATAAAGGCATTCCCGTCCAGGCGGCCTTCCTGCAGGGAGACAAGCCGGGTTTCAAGATCGTTGTGGGGTGTAAAAGTTTCGCTCATGATGGCAGATCACGCTATGTCGATTGGCAAGGCGCAGAGTTTGCCTGTATCCGCCCGGTAAATAAACTGCTCCCTCGGCAGGGAATAAAAAAGGGCGGCGCATGACTGCGCCGCCCTTTCCCGGTAACGTTCCCCCGGGTCCTGCTCAGGCCATTCCGTTTGCCCGGTCAGTCGTTGTTTGCATTGATTGCCCCCGTGCCGCCAAAGAAGGCCGGACCGGCGCCTTCCGGTGGCTGAATCAGCGTCGGGTCGATGGCTGACACCGGTGCTGGTATTGGCGGGTTACCGGCCACGGTCGAGTCAACCGTCTCGATACGGCCTGTTGCGACACTTGCTGCCGTCACAGTATTCATTGGCAGTGAATCGAGATAACGGCGCATCAGGTGTACGGCGTGGACAAAACGGTCCGGTGCCACCTGCTTGACCTGTGGTCCGGTGATAATGCCCGTGGTGTTGAGCGGGCCAACCAGGCTGATACCGCTGGTGTAATCATCGGCATCGGCCAGTTCAAAGAACTGGTGGTTGACGCCACCGTTGGTACGGCATACGCGGTCCAGTGCATCACCGTGCGGGAAACAGGAGGCAAACAGGTAACGTTTGCTGGGATCCAGTTTTTCGCCACCGATGGTGGTTTCCACAATACGACGATCAGAACTGCTGTAGGGGCGGTTCTTCAGGTCGATCTTCTGCGTCATGTTGGCCAGGCCGACATACCAGCCACCGCGTTGCATGAAGGGGTTACGGTCGAACACGGCGGTCAGAACCCGTTCCAGGTCATTCTCGATCACCTTGCCGGAGAACTCGGCGACTGCCACGGCGGGTGAGATCGGGAACAGTGCGTACAGATCACGCAGCGTGATCTGGCCGGGCAGACGGCCATCATCGAAAGTCTGGCCCGGTGCGACAACATCCGGTGACAGGATAGCCGTACCAAAACGGAAGCCGTTGGTCATGGAGAGGTCAACACCGGTCGGTACCACCTGGTTGCTGATGGTGAAGATGGCGTCAGCAATGAAATTGTTGATTTCATCTTCCAGTACATTATCGCGGTGCAGTACCGTTTCGGTATAACCCACGACGGTATCCAGGCTTTCCGTCAACTGCAGGCCGCGGACGGTGGTATCGCCACAGTCATTGGCCGGGCAGTAACCGCCGGGCATGAAGGTATGACGTACCACGGTGCTACCAATAAACGGGGCCTCGGCCTGGTCCACCAGGGCCTTGGTGGCCGGGTCTTCGGCAACTTCATCATCGACCGGGATCGCCTGCCATTCGAAGCGCCTGACTTCACCGTCTCTCACAACGAGATCAAGGCGACCCAGGTAAAGGTCTTCGTTGGTTTCGACCACAATCGTGGCATTTCTCCCGACCCGCTGACGACCAGTTCCTTCAGCGGCGCGTATGCCTTTTTTATTGGCGACCAGGGCATTGAGTGTCGTCTCATGTGTATGGGCAGACAAAACCACATCCACATCCTTGAATCGTTGACCGATGGCCAGGTTCTGTGACAGGCCCAGCTCGGATTGCACGACGATAACGTCGGCATCCTGTGCTTTCACTTCATCAATAATGCCGGGAAGTTCCTCGATACCCTGCGAGAAACGCAACCCGATGCTGAATACACTGGCCTGTTGTGGAACGATGGATGCAGTAATCCCGATAACAGCAACCTTTACCCCGTCAACATCGAAGATTTTGTACGGTGACAGAACCCGCTTGTTGTGCAGTTGTGGTGGTAACGGTGCGGTGTCCGTGTCGTTGTACAGATTGATTGCGATTGACGGGAATGTGGCTGCGGTGACGCCCGGGCCATCAAACGCA
>JALVCM010000040.1 GCA_027010005.1 Thiohalobacter sp. | reverse complement strand
GGACAGGCTTCACCGCACTGGCCACAGCGGATGCAACGGCTGAGGAACTCTTCCTCGGGCAGCGCACCGGGTGGACGCAGGTAGCGCAGCGAGGAACGTTTCGGCAAGGCAGCCGATGCCAGCGGTGCAGCAGTGGCTGCAGCGGTGACACCGATCGACTTGATAAACGTTCTGCGTTGCATGTTAAACCTGTTCTGGCTTACCCGTCATTGTGAGCGAAGCGCGGCAATCTCTGACAGTCCGGCTCAGAATTGAAGAGATTGCCGCGCTTCGCTCGCAATGACGGGGCATCGATCTCTGCTAGATCTTCTCGATACGCGCTGCGGACTTCTTGAAGTCCACCTGCCCGGATACCGGGTCCCACACGCGGCTGGTGACACGGTTGGCCAGCCACTTGTTCTTCTCCGGCACCGCGCTGTCCGCCACCGACAGGTTCCAGGGGCCGAACATGTAACCGCGCGGAACGTTGTTACGTGCCGGTTTCACCAGGCTGTTGGTGCCCACCTGGGCACGCGCTTCCAGTTGACCGCGGCGTGTCACCACGCGCACCTTGTCGCCGTCCTTGATGCCGAGTTCCTTTGCATCCTCGGGATGCATCTCGACATACATTTCCGGCACCAGTCGCCGTGTGGTCGGGCTGCGGTTGGACTTGGCGGTATGGAAGTGCTCGTACACCACGCCGAGACCGAACCAGTAGGGATACTTGTCCTTCGGCACCTTGTCCCAGGTACGGCCACGGTATTTCTCGTCCGGCAGGTCCGGCGTAAGACCCTTGTCACGGGCTTCCTTGATGAGGTCTATGTGATCGATGGTGTAGTGGTCCTTTTTGGTACCGAACTCCATCAGCTTTTTGGTCAGTTCCTCACGATTACTGTAATCCTGCTGACACAGCTTCATATGCACCTTGCCATCCTTGGTACGGAAGTAACCGTAGGGCCGGTTTTTCCACTGCCCTTCCTGCATCATGTAACGCCGCTTGGTACCGCCATTCTTGGCAATCTCGTAGGTCGGCGCCGGCCACTGGATACCACGCAACTGTTTGAGCTGCTCGTAAGGTGAAATGCCATCGAGTTTTTCACGTTCCAGGATACCGGTCAGGTCGGTATCGGTACCGGCCGAAGCGCGGCAGACATCACGGAACACTTCCTCGGTATCGATAAAGCCATTCTTGTCGGTCTTCCAGGGGAAGATCTTGTCACCGTCCATACCCAGCAATTTCGCGATTTCCTTGCCCTTGTGCACGACCAGGTCGAGATCCGGCAAACAACCCTTGGGTGGCATGGCCGCCTGTTCGCAGATGTTGATACGACGCTCGGAACTGATGTACACGCCGTTGACCTCGCCCCAGGTGGCCGCCGGGAAGATCACATCGGCATACAGGTTGTTGGGCGCATGGCGATAGATTTCCTGCACCACATTGAAGGTCTTGCTCATGGCCGGTCTGACCAGGTTTTCCTGGTCTGGCAAATCGATATGTGTCGCATAGACCAGGAACATGGCCTTGACCTCGCCCTTCAGGGCACGCTCCATCATGCCCACGGCCATGCCGGGGTTCTTGGAGTTCATGGCCCGCACCAGGTTTGCTTCCGGTACTTTCCAGTGTTTTGCCATGTGCAGGCGATGCTTGTCGTTCTTCAGCGGTTCGTTGAACGGCAGACGTCCGGTCAGACCGCCGGTGAAACGCTCGCCCATGGCATTGGGCTGGCCGGTCATGGAGAACGGTCCGCAACCCGGCTTGGCGAGGTTACCGGTCAGGGTCAACAGATTGATGATGGAAATGATGTTGTGCTGACCGTGAATGTGCTGGTTGTAACCGATGCCCCACATGATGATGACACCACCGTAACCCTTGCCACTCTGCTTGCCCTTGCTGCGCGCCAGGCGCTTGCGGGTCGCATCGGCGAACATGCCGGCAACACGCCGGATCAGTGCCGGTGACACATCGTGATTGGGGCCGCCCATGCGGTCCTGCACCTGTTCCGGGCTGTAGCCTTTCTTGACGCCGTCAACATAGGCTTCCCAGCCTTTTACATGCGCCTTGAGGAATTCCCAGTCGATGACATCCGGGTGGTCCTTGAGCAATACGTGTGCAATAGAGTTCAGGAAACTGATATCGCCGTTGAGGATCGGCACGTGCACGGAATTATCCGGGTTGATATCTTCATAACCCATGACCGTACCGGTACGCCGCGGGTCAACCACAACAGTCGGGATATCTGCCTTTTTCTTGTAGTCGGCAGCACGCCAGAAAATGATCGGGTGTGACTCACGGGCGTTATGACCAAAGTGCATGATCATGTCGCACATCTCGATGTCTTCATAAGCCAGTGGCGGTGTATCGGAACCAAGTGTCGCGAAGTAGCCGGTCACTGCCGACGTCATACACATGCGTGCGTTGGCCTCGATGGTGTTGGAACCCAGCACACCTTTCATGAACAGGTTTTCCAGGTACTGGCCTTCCATGGTGAGCTGGCCGGAACCGTACAGGCCGATCGAGTTACCGCTGTACTTCTTGGCCAGGTGTGCGATCTTGTGCGCCACCATTTCGGACGCGTCCTTGTAGGGAACGCGGACAAAGTGTTCCTCGTCGAACGAACCCTTGGTCTTTGTGACATACTCCAGGTCGCCGTGGCCAGGTTTTTTCCACTCGGCCCAGACATCCTTGCGCACATAGGGGTCGCCCTCCATGCGATCCACGTAGATCGGCTCGGCGGCGGTCAGGCCCTTGATGCATTGCAGGCCGTAGTTGGTCGGGTGGTCCTTGTCAGGGCGCATGGAGACGATCTTGCCGTTCTCTACCTGGATCACCGTACCGCAACCCACGCCACAGTAGGGGCACTGCGCCAGCGCCGTGGTGCGCGTCGCCGTATCGCCGGCCGGTGCAGCAGGCGCCGCCTCCAGCTCGGGGTTTACACCGACAAACAGGCTTGATCCGGCTGCCGATCCAGTAATGAAGCTGCTTCCCTTGAGGAAGTTCCTTCGCGTCATCTTAAAACGTTTCATACTAATGCCTCCTTACTATTTCGACAGGCTGCGCAGGTAGACGATGATATCGTCAATTTCCTGGTCAGAAAGATTTGCCAGGCCGTCCGACCCCTGGAATCCGCGCATGCGGGTATTGGAACGACCTTTCTTGATGGTAGTACGAATAAATCCGTCGGACACCTTGTGCAGGAAACCGGGCTTGCCAATGGCGGTACCGGTACCGCCGGCCGCGTAACCATCACCCGCCATGCCGTGACAGGTTGAACAGATATAATCGTACCACTGCTCGCCAAGTCGGGGATCACCATGCGCATCCGGCTGCGCATCCACTTCAGCCGCAATGTTGGGCCCTTTTTCATGGGAACGCAGGTAGGCCACAATGGCCTTGATCGAGTCACGCCCGAGGTGCGAGAAGGGAGGCATGCCTGTCCCTACCCTGCCATCACGGATGGTGCTCATCAGGAATTTGTCGGATGCGATACTCAGAAACTCCGGGTTTGCCAGTGAGGGGGCAAACCCTGTTTTTCCGATAGCGTCCGGCTGGTGACACACCGCGCAGTTCTGGTTGTAGAGTTTCTCGCCTTTCGCAACCAGCGCTGCATCGGCGGCAGCAGCCTGGCCTGCACTGAACAGCACCGCCAGTATACCGCCCAGCAACGGCACAGCGACCTTGTTGTGACTCAGCATTGTTGACCTCCCATGATGTACCTCCTGATTACAATTTTGTTTAACTTAATGTCATTCCGGCGCGAGCCGGAATCCATGCTGTTAAGCGCACTGGATGCCGGCCTGCGCCGGCATGACGGTTCACTATCTGTTATTCATCCCAGTCGTCATCCGGTGGCCGTTGCATATCGACGTGACACTGGTAACAGGGGACTTTTTCCTGCTCGATACGTGCATGTTCGATCTCCAGGAATTCTTCGGGGAGCTGATGTGCTATCCCCTTGTGACAGTCGATGCAGGTCTTGCCTTCTACCCTGGCGCGCCAGTGGCGGTCTTCTTCCGCGGATACCCCGCGCGGCAGCTGCATGGCTTCAAAATCGTGGCAATTGCGGCACTCGCGGGAATCCGTGCGCTTCATTCCCTTCCAGACGTGCTTTGCCAGTTCATAACGTTTGGCGACAAACTTCTCGCGGGTATTGATGGAACCCGCCATCCAGTGATACAGCTCGTTGGTGGCCGCGATCTTGCGCACTACCTTGTGCACCCAGTCGCGTGGCACATGGCAATCGGGACAGGTCGCCCGCACACCGGTGCGATTCCGGTAGTGGATTGTCTTGCGGTATTCCCGGTAGACGTTGTCTCGCATTTCATGGCAGGAAATACAGAAGGTCTCGGTATTGGTGAGTTCGAGCGCTGTATTGAAACCGCCCCACAGCAGGACGCCAAATAAAATGCTCGCCAGGATGAGTATGAGTGGTGAAGCCGCAGCAATGTGTGACAGCCTTTTCTTCCATAACCGTTTACCCATAAATTGCCACGTATCCTGATCAGCTGGTCCCGTTCTGTCAATCTGACAGTGTCTTTTCTGTCAGGACGCCGCCATTATGCGTGTGCACAAACCTTGTCGGATTGACATGGATCAATTTATGCGACAAATTGACGCAGGTCCAGTGTGAAGTCTAGTAACATAACTGAAAAAGTGAAGTCTGCCTGGAGATAACGCCATCAACCTGTAGCGGTCGTCGCTGACTCGAGCACCTCGGCAGCTTCCAGCCACTCGGCTTCGGCGGTTTCACAGTCCCGGTCAATGTCTGCCTTTTCACGCAACAGGGTTTTAAGCCGGTCACGGTTTTCATCATTATAGAGTTCGGACGAGGCAAGCTGCTGCTCCAGTGCCTGCCGGCGCGCATGCAGGGCATCCAGCCGCAGCTCGGCCCTGTCCAGTTGTTTGCGCAGGGGTTGTAACTGCCTGCGCTGCTCGGCCTCACGGCGTTTCTGTTCCTTGCGTGTCACGGCATTGCGCGATGATTCAGCTTCACGATCACCGGCCGGCGACATCTGTCGCGCCTGTTCCGCCAGCCAGCCCGGGTAATCATCCAGCCCCAGCGGAAACTCGTCCAGCGTACCGTCGTGTACGCGCAGCAAGCGGTCGCAACAGACCCTCAGCAGGTGCCGGTCGTGTGACACCAGCACCATGGCACCCTCGAAATCCTGCAACGCCGTGGCCAGTGCCTGGCGCATTTCCAGATCGAGATGGTTGGTCGGCTCGTCGAGCAGCAACAGGTTGGGCCGCCGGTAGACCAGCAGTGCCAGCGCCAGGCGTGATTTTTCACCCCCGGAAAACGGGCCGGTGAGTGCCAGCGCCTGGTCACCGACAAAACCGAAACCACCCAGGTAATCCCGCAGCATCTGTTCCCGCGCCTGTGGATCGAGCTGTTGCAGGTGATCCAGCGGGCTGTGTTGCGGGTCCAGCTGTTCGATCTGGTGCTGGGCGA
>JALVCM010000039.1 GCA_027010005.1 Thiohalobacter sp. | reverse complement strand
GGGAGGGATGGCGATCGCCCAGCCCAGTCCTTCACGCAGTAATTGCTCGGCGAGGTTTTGCTGGCGGGTGTCCCAGAGGTTGGCCAGGTAGCGCCCGTAGCGGTCCTTGCGCTCTGCACCGTACTGCAGCCGGACCCGGTTGCCACTGGCAAACACCAGCTGGCGCAGCCGGTTGCGCGCGCGGATACCCAGTGCTTCAGCCGGTTTGTCGTCGCGCGCCAGTTCCGGCGTATTGATGCCAATGACGCGGATCTTGCGGTCATTGTCCAGTATCAGTGTGTCGCCGTCGTGAACATAGCGGACGTGTACGGTTTCGGCGTTGGCCGGGGGCCCGCAATCCTGTGCCGCCGGGGCGGAAACCGGGCCAAAAAATACGGCGAGCACAAAAAAGGCGCCTGCAGGCGCCTTTTTCAGCCAGTTCCGCACGCGGAACCTCAGGATTTCTTCATGCCGTACTTGCGACGGAAACGATCCACGCGACCGCCGGTATCGACCATCTTCTGCTTGCCCGTGTAGAACGGATGGCACTTGGAGCAGACTTCGATGCTCAGATCCTTGCCCACCGTAGAGCGGGTCTCGAAGCTGTTGCCACAGCTGCAGGTGACCTTGATATCGTCGTATGCCGGGTGGATGTCTGCTTTCATTTAACTCTGCCTCAGAAACCTGGCGGCGTATCCCGATCAATTGCGGGGCGCCTGCCGAAAGGCCGCGAATAATACGGTAATCCGGTGCGCCAGACAAGCCCTGCCGACTCAGGCCTGCGGCTGGCGGGCCTCGAAGCTCAGAATGTCTGCATTGGGCAGCGGTGCGGTGTTTTCCAGGCTCATGCGGTCCAGTGCTTCCTTCAGGCCGCCGGGGCCGGTCAGGGAGTCCCACATCATTTCGCTCAATTTGATGCAGGCGGCCATGGGAGAACCGGCACGGGCACGTACCTGGTCGATTTTCCACTGCAGGCAGCGCATGCGCTGTTGCTTGTGCTCCGGCATGCGGGCAATCAGTTCATCGATGGCCTGTTCGCGGCGGTGTTCAAAGGCAACAGGATCTGACTGCGCGAGTTCAGCCCAGTCATCGAAGTCGATGAGTGGCTTGTGAGAATCAGTCTGTTTTGTTTGTACTTCTTGCATCTCTGACCTCCGACGGACTGTTACGTCTTTCAGTTATTGTTGTTTTATGGACTACGAGAGTATCACAACAGTTGCAGGCTTCCCCAATTTGCCGACAATCAGACTCAACTCTTTGAAAAATATAACTATAAACTTACCCGGTATGAGTAAATCGAGCAATTTTTAATACGTATAGGGACATTTTCTTACAAAATGGCTGCTGAAAATCAGCAATCCGTCAAATTTTCGGCCCCATTTTATCAATATCTTGCCGGCTCTGATTCACTACGCGACGAATAAATGGCGCCAACTGCCGCAGGGTCAGCGCAAAAAATAGCCATTCGTCCAGTTTTTTTGCCCTGTTCCGGTGCATTTTTGCATATTCTCCATGACCAAAAAATTACAGTAAAACCGTAAGTTACCGATAGATATGGACACATTATAAAGGAATAGAATCCGCAGCAACCTGCTCTGAGTATTCAAAGTGCTATGTTGAAGTATGTGTTGAAACACGGCAAATCCTCCCGGCCCGGGCTGATGGTATGAATAACAGGCATACCGCCCATCCCGCTCCACCACTGGCGTTGGTCATCGATGAAGATCTGACCATGCGCCTGTTGCTTCGGCAGTCACTGGAGCAGCACGGCTTCAGGGTCGAGGAGGCCAGTGGTGGTAAACAGGCGCTGGAGATACTGTCAGGGCTTCAGCCGGACATTATCCTGCTGGACGTAGTGATATCCGACATGGACGGTTATGCCGTGTGCCGCCAGCTTCGCCAGCTGGCTGGTTTCGAGGATACTCCGGTAGTCATCGTTACCGGGTTCGAGGATGTCGATTCCGTCAACCATGCCTACAAGGTCGGTGCCACGGACTTTGTCGGCAAGCCGATCAACTGGACCATTTTCGGGCATCGAATGCGCTACATCCTGCGATCATCGCAGGCATTTGCCGCCCTCAAAACCTCCGAAGCCAGGAGTAGCGCCCTGCTGCGTGCAATCCCCGACATGATTTTCAGGCAGGATGGCCGGGGGCGTTATCTCGATTTCCAGGGGGGGAGGGAAAATCTGGTCGTGGTGCCGCCCGAGGAATTTATCGGTAAGACGATGGAAGAGGTTCTGCCCAGCCAGATTGCCGAACCGGCATTGCAGCACCTGCGGCGTGTGCTCAGTTCGGGGAGCGGGCAGCGCTTTGAATACCAGCTGGAGATCGAGGGAACCCTGCGTTACTTCGAGGCCAGGATGGTGGCGAGTGGTGTCGATGAAGTTACCAGCCTGGTGCGCGATATCACGGACCAGAAATTATACGAAGACCAGATCCAGCAGCTTGCCTTCTATGACAACCTGACGGACCTGCCCAACCGACGCCTGTTCTTCGAACACCTGGAACATGAAATCCGGCAGTGTGACCGGAGTGACGGTGTGCTGGCCATATTGTTTCTCGACCTGGACCGGTTCAAGGTCATCAACGACACGCTGGGCCACGGCACCGGTGATGCCGTACTGGTCGAAGTGGGCAGACGCCTGACGGACTGCGTCCGTTCGGTGGATGCCGTGGCACGACCCGGACACGAAGACGGCATGACGAGTGTCGCACGGCTGGGTGGCGACGAATTTACCATGCTCATCGGTGGTATTCAGGATGCCCGTGACTCGGAACCGGTAGCACGGCGCATACTTGAGACCCTGTCTGCGCCGATAACCATCGAGGGCAGAGACCTGTTTGTGACGCCCAGTATCGGTATTGCCACCTATCCCGCGGATGGCAAGGATGCAGGAACCCTGTTAAAGAATGCGGACGCGGCCATGTACAAGGCCAAGGAAGAAGGCCGCAACTGTATTCGTTTCTACTCCAACAGCATCAACGATCGTGCACTGGCCCGTTTTACGCTGGAGGCCGATCTGCGCGCTGCCCTGGAAGGCGAAGCGCTGGAAGTCTATTACCAGCCACAGGTCGACCTGCTGTCGGGCAAGGCCATTGGCATGGAAGCCCTGGCGCGCTGGAATCATCCACAGCGTGGCTTTATCCCACCCTCGGATTTCATACCCGTTGCCGAGGAGGCCGGGCTCATTGACAAGCTGAGCCAGTGGGTCATGCAGACCGCCTGTGCACAGGCCCGGGCCTGGCGTCAGCAGGGAGCCGGCGAGGTCCGGATGGCCGTCAACCTGTCCGCCCGGCAGTTTTATGCCGGTGATCTGGCCCGTGTTGTTGCGGATGTACTGGCTTCAACCGGGTTACCGTCCCGACTGCTCGAAGTGGAACTCACCGAAGGCATGGTGATGAAAGATCCGAAAGTCACGCTGACGGCGCTCGAGGCGCTGAAGGAGATGGGCGTCAGTATTGCGGTGGATGATTTCGGTACCGGGTACTCCTCACTGGCCTACCTGAAAAAATACCCGCTCGATGTCCTCAAGATCGACCGCAGCTTCGTACACGATATTGCTACGGACCCGGATGATGCCGCCATTGCCCGGGCGATTATCGTGATGGCGAAAAGCCTTGGTATGGTCGTAATCGGTGAAGGCGTGGAAACCGAACAGCAGCTGGCGTTTCTGCAGAAGAACGGTTGTGACCAGGTGCAGGGCTACCTGCTGGCCAGGCCGGCGTGTGCCAGTGAGGCAGAGAAATACCTGCACGGCCAGCAGCTGATAACAGGGGCTTTCAGGAAGCAGGCGGCAGACTGATTTCTCCAGCCCGTGTTCAGTTGGCTGATACCGTGCGGTCACGCGCCCAGCGGCGCAGCGCGTCCAGTGGCTCGGCCATGACAACCGAAAGCGGCCGTGTCTGTTCGAGCTCCGTCAGCAGGTGCCGGGTATCCAGTCCGGCCTGTTGTTCGCGGGCAAGGTACAGGCCCGCAACGACCGCCTGTTCGATTTCAGCGCCGGAAAAGCCTTCACTGTGTTCGGCCAGTGCGTCGAGGTCAAAATCGGTTACATCCAGGCCGCGTTTGTTCAGGTGAATTTCAAAGATTTTCCGGCGTACCCCGATATCCGGCAGGTCGACAAAGAATATCTCGTCCATGCGCCCCTTGCGGATCAGCTCCGGCGGGAGCTGGTCGATACGGTTGGCCGTTGCCACCAGGAAGACCGGTGCATCACGCTCGGCCATCCAGGTCAGTAACGTACCCAGGACACGCTTCGATGTACCGCTGTCATAGTCACCACTGGCAATCGCTTTCTCAATTTCATCAACCCATAGCACACAGGGCGCCATGGCTGTCGCGGTATCCAGAGACGCGCGCAGGTTACGCTCTGTTTCGCCAAAGAACTTGTTGTACAGCGTACCGAAATCAAGCCGCAACAGCGGTAACCCCCAGAGTCCGGCCACCGCCTTGGCGGCCAGGCTCTTGCCACCACCCTGCACACCCACCAGCAGGATACCGCGCGGCGAGTCGAGTGCCGGGTCAGGTTCAAGGAAAGCACGGCGCCGCTGCTCAAGCCAGCGCTTGAGTGCCGCCAGCCCGCCGACATCAGAGAAGGCGGCCGTGTCCAGTTCAAAGGTGAGTGCACCGCCCTGGTCCAGCAGCCGGTACTTTGCCTGGCTGACCTGGGGCAGATCTTCATTAGTGATAGCGCCATCATCGTAAATGGACTTACGGATCAGGCGGCGGACATCCGGTTCCGTCAGGCCGCCCAGGTGGTTGATTAATTCCGCCAGCGTAGCTTCGTCAGTTTTTACCTTTTTACCCGGGTGGGCTTTGGCCCAGTTGCTGGCCTCTTCGTGCACCCAGCGTTTTATCTGGGCATTGTCAGGCAATGAGAGAGAGAAACGCGCACTCAGGGAATGCAGCTCCTCGGGCAGCTCACAACGGTGGCTGATAAAGACCAGTGTGTGAGCAGCCTCACCATAGCCCAGTGCAATCTCGCGAATCAGGCGAACGTGGGCGGGGTCTTCGAGGTAAGGGTGAAAATCCAGCATCAGGTAGATGCCCTGTGTTCGGGTGGCACGGATTTGTGCAAGCGCCTGCGCAGGCTCTCGGGCGTGGGTCTGTGGCTGCATGTCCAGGTCAATACGTTGCAGGCCACTCGCAACCGACCAGCGCATCACCGGCTGACCAAGGCGAATGGCAAGCTGGCGAAACAGGTCGACCGCACGTTTTTCCTCGGCCGTCTCAATCAAAATAATCGGTACGCGCGAGCGAACCAGGGTCTCGATATCATGAACAGAATCAGGCATAAACGGGATATTAGCAGAGACTGGCGGGTTTCAGGAATTCATTGTTGGAAGGCGTATACTCGAACTATCGAGAAATTTATAGTTACCAGAAGTGTAAACATTATTGGCAGATGAGCAAACCAGAAAGGTACATGTGGAAAATGTTTATAGTTATGCCAATTCT
>JALVCM010000038.1 GCA_027010005.1 Thiohalobacter sp. | reverse complement strand
GCACCTTAACTGCCCCGTCATTGCGAGGAACGAAGTGACGCGGCAATCTCTGACAGTCTGGCACCAGGCCAAAGAGATTGCCGCGTCACTTCGTTCCTCGCAATGACGGGGTGACCGGGTTTCATCCTGTCAGTGGGGAAAGGAGAGGAAATGTTCAAAAGGGTACTGTTATTGTTGTTCCTGTCGATGCAGGTGCAGGCCGGTGAGTTGCAGGTATCCGGCTACCTGGCCGGCGAGGTAACCGGCTTTGTTTCCAATGCCGCCTTTCCTGATCAGTTCGACGGTATCCAGGCCGCCTTTATTGCCCAGCCGGAGTTCCGTTTCGAAACCGCCGACCGGCGCAACCAGTACAGCTTTATTCCCTTTGCCCGCCTGGACAGCCAGGACCCGCGCCGTTCACGTGCAGACCTGCGTGAAGCCTGGTGGATGCACATCGCCGACAACTGGGAACTGCTGGCCGGTGTGAACCGGGTGTTCTGGGGGGTGACGGAGTCAAATCACCTGGTCGATATCATCAACCAGACCGACCAGGTCGGCAATATCGATGGTGAAGACAAGCTGGGCCAGCCGATGCTGCGGCTGGCGTTTCAGCGTGACTGGGGTGACCTGGAGCTGTATGTCCTGCCGGGCTTCAGGGAGCGTACCTTTCCCGGCAAGAAAGGCCGCCTGCGCTTCCCGCTGGTGATCGACGGGGAAGCGCTTTACAGCAATAGTGAAGAACAGCGGCATGTCGATGTAGCAGCGCGTTACTCACACTATATCGGTGACTGGGATTTTGGTCTGTCAGTGTTTCACGGCACCGGGCGCGAGCCACGCTTTGTGCCTGATGCGACTTTCACCCGTTTTTTTGCCATCTACGACATCATCGACCAGGCCAGTGTGGACATCCAGTACACTTACGAAAGCTGGCTATGGAAATTCGAAGGTCTGCGGCGTTCACAAAATGGTGAAGACTTTTTTGCGGCGGTCGGTGGCTTTGAGTACACGCTGTACCAGATCGTGGACAGCCAGGCAGACCTTGGCCTGTTGCTGGAAGTCTCGCGTGATGGTCGCGACGATGACTTTACCGTGGCACCCCCCACGGTGCTGGACGACGATATCTTTGCCGGGGCGCGACTGGTACTGAATGACACCCAGAGCAGCGAACTACTGGCCGGGGTAGTGGTCGATCGCAATGACCGCGCCTACCAGTTGTCAGTAGAAGCCGAGCGCCGCCTGGGAGACCGATGGAAACTGGAACTGGAAAGTCGCTGGTTCCTGAATACCCGCAAAAGTCCCGTGTTGTCCGCGTTTAAACAGGACAGCCACATAACCCTGAGGCTATCGAGATATTTTTAGGGCAGCTCTGATTAATTCGTCATTGCGAGCACCTCACCCCGCTGCGCGGTGACAAATCGGGGAAGAACAACCCGTCATTCCGGCGCAGGCCGGAATCCATAAGGTCTGGTTAAGCAACCTGGATTCCGGCCTGCGCCGGAATGACGGAGTAAGTTCATCAAGAGGAACGAAGTGAATCCTGAATTAATCAGAGGTTCCCTGGCCGGTGGTCGGCAGTGTAAAGGTGAAAACCGTGTTGCCCGGTTCGGATTCGGCGTGAATGGTTCCCTTGTGCCGGTGTATTACACGTTCCACCGTGGCGAGGCCGATGCCGGTGCCTTCGAATTCATCCGAGCGGTGTAACCGCTGGAATACCCCGAACACCTTGTCGACGAAGCGCATGTCAAAACCTGCCCCGTTGTCCCTGACATAAAAGGTTCCGGGTTGTTCCTCCACCTCGCCGAACTCGATGCGGGGTGAGGATGTTTTACCGGTATATTTCCAGGCATTGCCAATCAGGTTCTTCAGGGCAATACGCAGCAGGCCGGGGTCGCCCCTGACCTCTGATGTCGGGCCGATCTGTACCTCAACAGGACGTTCCGGTTGCTGCTGGCGCAGTTCAGTCACGATTTCCGCTGCCATCGCAGAGAGATCGACAGCGGTGTGTTGCATGGCATGGCGGCTGACACGGGAGAGTGCCAGCAGGTCTGAAATCAGCTGGTCCATGTGGAAGGTGTTGTCGCGGATACGTTCCAGTGCACGCCGGCCTTCGCTATCGATCGATGCGGCATATTCGTCCAGCAACACCTGGCTGTAGCCCGCCATGGCGCGCAGTGGTGCGCGAAGGTCGTGCGAGACGGAATAGCTGAAGGATTCCAGTTCCCTGTTGGTCCGGCGTAACTCGCTGGTCCGTTCATCAACACGCTCGCGCAGGCGCTGTTCCTCGTTCTGCAGTTCCGTGTACGCTGCTGCCAGGCGGTCCAGCATGTCACGGTACTCGCGTGCCAGCGCGCCGATCTCATCGGTTCGCTGCAGCAGCTTTCCGTCCAGCTTCTCGGTATGCGCCGCGTCCAGTGACACGGTGGTGATGGAGTTGGCGAGTTCACTCAGGGGCTGGGTGTAACGGCGGATAATAAACAGGGTGGCACCCAGCAACAGCAGCAGGAACAGGGCCAGAAGGCCGAGTATCCTGGTCGTTGTCTCACTGTCCAGCAGGCTGTCGTGATTCAGGTAATAGGCAATATGGGCGTCGGCCAGGTGTTTGTTCCCGATGCGGACAGGGTAGACAATTTCCTGTACGGCCTGATGCCTGAAAACTGTCCGGAAGCTGTCGGGCCCGGTTGCCGTGAGTTTATCACTATCGATACGGTGCCCGATGCTGCCGAGTTCGGTATGTGTCAGGATCATGCCATCCGGCCGGGAGAGAAACGCGTAGGCAAAATTCTTGTCCGGCAGAACCGATGATACCCAGCGTTCCATCAGTTCGTAGTCATCTGCCGCCAGGGCATCGACACTGCCTTCCGCCAGGGTACGGGCCAGGGTGCGGGCGACCATCAGGCGCTCGTCCTGCAGGCGTTGTGTGGCATCTGACAGCAGTACGTAGCCGAGTGTCAGCATGGCGGCAGCAAGTAGTGCGCCAAGGCTGATGGCCAGTCGTGGAAACAACCCCCAGCGCATGATCAGGACTTCAGGCCAGCCTGCTCCAGCAGCTTCCGCGTTATGTCTTCCATGGCCGGATCATAGGGAAGGAAACGCCTGATCTTCATCGCCGTCATGCCGGTCAGTACCCCGAACCCTTCAGGGTCATCCTGCATGGTTACGATGATCTGGCGGAAACGTCCCACCTGTTTCGGGTCAAGATCCGCGCGTGCAGCAATCAGGTTCTCCGGGTATTCATCACTGGCCGCAATAATTTTCAGTTCCCCGGTATCGACCTTTTCTCCCATCAGGCGGAAATTGACACCGCACATGCTGGCTGCACCGGTTTCTTTCAATAGCACCTTGTGGATCGATGTCGACAGGTTCCTGGTGAAGGTTTCATCGACCTCATCGCCGCTTTTGACACCGTGCGAACGCAGGTAGGCACGCGGCGCCAGGTAGCCCCCTGCGCCCATCGGGCTGATAAAGGCGATCTGTTTGCCTTTCAGGTCGCTGATATCGGATATGCCACTGTCGCTGCGCACGAATATCTCACTGCGGCTGGTGGTTTTCCCGTCGAGGTTCTGCATCTGTGCAACACCAATGGCCTGGCCCACCTGTTTGAGCCGGTAGAACACGTGAGAATTGATATAGAAGAAATCGACCTGTCCTTTTGTGACGGCTTCCTTCATACGACCGAACCCGCGTGGAACAACAATCTCGACAGGATGTCCCAGTTTCACGCTGAGGTAATCTGCAAAGGGTTGCCATTTTGCCAGGATGCGTGCCGGTGGCGCGATAGACAGTACCCCGAAGCGGATGGGTTCGGTCGGGTTTGTCTCGCTATGGGCCTGGCAGGGAAGGAGCAGTAAGGACAGGGTAACGAGAATGAGGGGGCGAAATAGTCTGCTGATGTGGGTCGCTGGCTTGTGTATAGCCCTTTTACAGGTTCGGATTATCATGGCGCAAGTATAGCGGGATTTCGCTTTGCGGGCGAAATTGGCTCAGGGTGGGCGGCATTGCCGCTGCCTTGTATTTCAGCCTTTGCCTTTCTCGTGGTGGCCGCCAAACTGGAAACGCATGGCGGAAAGAATCTTGTCGGCAAAATCGGCTTCACCACGTGAGCTGAAGCGGTTGTACAGTGCCGTGGTCAGTAGTGGTGCAGGTGTACCGGTTTCAATCGCTGCGATACTGGTCCAGCGTCCTTCACCGGAATCGGATACCCGGCCGCTGAAATCACCCAGCTCGGCATCATCACACAGGGCGGTAGCGGTCAGGTCCAGCAGCCAGGAGGAGACCACACTGCCGCGTCGCCATAACTCGGCGACTTCGGGCAGGTCGATGTCATACTGGTACTCCTCCGGGTTACGCAGGGGCGAGGTTTCAGCATCTGCCTGCTGGTCCTGTTTGCCGATTCCGGCGTGCTTGAGGATATTGAAACCCTCCGCATAGGCAGCCATCAGGCCGTACTCGATACCGTTGTGGACCATTTTCACAAAATGTCCGGCACCGGCCTGACCGCAGTGCAGGTAACCCAGCTCCGAGGTCGACCGTTCACCTTCACGTCCTGCCGTGCGTTCGATATCGCCGGCTCCCGGCGCCAGTGAGGCGAATAACGGGTCAAGGTGTTTTACTGCACCGTCATCACCGCCGATCATCAGGCAGTAGCCACGCGCCAGGCCCCACACACCGCCACTGGTGCCGACATCAAGATAATGAATCCCTTTTTCAGCCAGGCGGCGGGCACGCACAATGTCGTCCTTGTACCAGGAGTTGCCACCATCGATGACGATGTCACCGGCATCCAGCCGTGTCGCCAGCGCATCGATTTGCGTATCGACCACAGCGGCCGGGACCATCAACCAGACAACCCGCGGGCTGTCGAGCTTTGACAGGAAGTCATCGAGATTGTCGGAACCGATGGCACCTTCGCTGACCATCTGCTCCACGGGGCCGTGGCTCCGGTTGTGCACCACACACTCGTGTCCATCTCTGAGCAGGCGCCGGACCATGTTGGCGCCCATGCGCCCGAGGCCGATCATTCCTATTTGCATGACAATTATCCCCTGTCGCTGTTCATGTCAGCCGACATGATAGCGCATCAGCGCATAAAGGCCTTGCGAACCCAGTAGTCCATGCTGAAATAACGGCCTCCACCAATGAAAAACAGCACCAGCAGCATGATCAGGTAGGTCACGGCAAATTCGATCCCGTTATTCAGCACCACGAAACTGCCATACTCGGTCAGCCAGTCATAGTTACCGTACTGCTGGAGAATTTCCTTTGCGCGGTCCAGCCGTTCGATGGCGGCCATGGTGCGTTCGGTGGCAAACGGCCCGCTGCCTTCCGCAATGGCCAGCCAGCCATTGGGCAGGTGGACGGTGAAGATAGCCACCACCATGGTGACCATCAGCGGGATAGAGATCCAGCGTACGGCAAAACCGATCAGCAGCAGAATCGCGCCGCCGGCTTCCGTCAGTGCAGCTGCCCAGGCCAGGATCTC
>JALVCM010000037.1 GCA_027010005.1 Thiohalobacter sp. | reverse complement strand
GCCGCCTCCGGGGTATAGACATGATTAGCAGACTCGGCAAGGCCGGGCACACTCTCGGGATTGGGGCGTGAACCGGTGCAAACCACCAGGTAATCATACTCATGGCTGGCGCCACTTTCGGTCCCGACCCGGTTATTATCCATGTCGAAGGTCTTAACCGGGTCGACAAGAAATATAATGCCCGGTTCAAGCAGCGACGCCTGTTCCTGGTAGAGATCCTGAGTAGCCATGCGGCCGAATGCCACATAGAGCAGGCCCGGTTGATACATATGTTTGTCCGACGCAGAGAGCACAGTAATACAGACTTCGCCGGCCGCCAGCTCCACAGAGAGGCGTCGCGCCAGGTTATTGGCCAGTATGGTTCCGCCAGTACCACCTCCGATAATCACTATTTTCTTCATGTCCACACCTCCAATAGTCTGAAATAACCGCTTATCTACTTCGTCTTTCGAACATGTATGTAGTACACGCCATCTTCTTCATGACACTCCACGAGTTTGTGCCCGACCTTGTTGATCCATTCCGGGATATCATGGGCGGACCCCTTGTCTGTCGACAACACCTCCAGCTCATCACCGATCTCAGCCAGTTTCATGGCCGCTATCAGTTCCATTAGTGGACCCGGGCAAAAAGAATTCCGTGCATCTACACGTGTTGGATTGCTCATCTGAACCTCGTTATAGTAAAACCGTCACCAATGCAACTGACTTAAAATGTCATAACATGCCCATCCTCAAAATCGGAAAGATATTTCGTCAGGCCCAGAGGGTTTTCGATATACGGTTGCAGCTCACCATCCGGAATACCGAGCACTTCCATTGCCATTGAACAGGGATAGAGTTTTGCGTCACCGAGCTCTACTGCCTGACGAAATAAATCTTCGAAAGGTGGAACATGCTTTTCTTCCATCAGCAGGCCTATCTCACCTTCAGGAAGCGGTGAGATCTGGTTATTTTTGACGAAATACCGCAAGGCGTTCATCGAAAGGAATACAGAAACCACGTTTCCACTGACAGCGGCTGTTGCGGCAAACATGGCCGCCATTTGTAAATTTTCACGATAACCGGACATGCAGATAATGTTGAACTTTGTAGCCATAACTGGGTTTTCCTGCAGCGTGCCGTGTTTCGCACGTCGGGTAATGGTCTTGCAAAAGAATGTTGTCACGTGTCAGAAACGATGGCCCACTCCGATACCAATGAACCAGGGATCGATATCCACATCCACTTTACGTGCAACACCGCTCGAGGTGAGTGTCGCAGTGGTATCCATGCGGATATATTTAGCATCAAAATTAACGAACCAGTCATCTTTAAACACAATGTCAACGCCAAGCTGTCCGCTCAATCCCCAGGAGCTGGACAGATCGACGTTGGTCGGCCCTAGTGCGCTTTTCAGACTTCCGGTGGCTTTCTCATCGTAGAATTTTGTGTAGTTCACACCGAGCCCGATATAAGGTCGTATCCGTGCGTCAGGCTGGAAGTGGTATTGCAGTGTCAATGTCGGCGGCAAGGTTCGTATCTTTGCAATTTTATTTAATCCGCCGATACTGTCTTTACCATTGATGTCGTGCTGGCTGGTACCAAGAATGAGTTCTATGCCCAGCTTTCGGGTAATAAAGTAAGTGAAATCCAGCTCGACCGTCGTATCGGGATCGACACCGACACTAGATCCCGGTATTCCGGATACGGAACCGCTATCATCATTGGGGCTCACATGCAGAGCACGTAAGCGGACCAGCCAGTCACCCGCATCCGCCATACCTGCAGGGCTGTACATGAAACTGCTGATGCCTGTTATCAATGATGCTGTTGCCAATAATTGTTTTCTCATGGGTATCCTCCGGCGTTACGGTTTTAGTGCATCAATGCAGGTCGTGTGCCAATTAGAAAAGAGGTTATTTACTCAATCAGTTACAAATCTGTGGTTCACTGAAAGCGGGAAGCGATAGTTCCAGGTGGGCAACCCGTCTTCACTTCGCCGAAACCTCTCAATGGTTGAGCAGCTCTGTCCAGGTATGGTCGTTAACCATCAAACGAAGAACTATATGAACATAGGCCCGTCATCATGACGTTATTAGTGAGTACTACTTCCGACTCCGGTTTCCGTACACTTGTCCGTGAGTGGATACCAGATACGGGACGAGATACGTGAGACTGATCTGAAAGAGGTTGATGTCTGGTATCTCATTGCCAAACCAGTCATCGTAGTGATTGATGATGGCCAAAAGTGTGCCGATCACCACCGAGACGCGCAGTGCTCTCCATACCGTTTCCAGGCGGAAAGCGTATGCCAGCGACTGTTTAAGGTCTGACATCGCCGTACTCATTTCGCTATGAACAACAGGGACAGCCTTTGCCATGAGCAGGCTCAGGAAGCGAGCGCATTGCCTGTTCCCTGCCACGAGCCATACCGCCGTGTACTGCGGGTGCAAACAGAATCTGACGCTCCATGCTCATGCGGCAATCCGGACATTCAGGCGGCGATGCATCTATAGATTGGCGCACCTCACACTGCTTGCCACACTGCTTGCAACAATAATTATAGGTAGGCATGGCGTGATTCTCCTGCGATTTTGTAGTGAAAAAATGAGGCGCGGGGTTCGGTTTGTCCGTGGACCCCGGCCTCACAGTGGAGGAAAAATATAAATGGTCGGGATCACATTACCAGCGCGATGGTTGCGTACCCTTCACTCCAAACTGGGCTGATGTAACATCAATGTTTTTTGCTGTTCTTCCGGCATCAAGCGTCGGAGCTCTCAGGCGACTGGTTTCCACCTCCCAGACCCAACCGCTGATGACGGTATCGTCTGGAATGAGGGGGTGATTTCTGAACGTTTCGACGGTCTTTAGACATGCCTTGTCGACATCATCCATCATACCGATCCATTTGGCGAAAGAGCCTTTTTTAACTGTCAACTCAGGCAGGGTCGGGTCCAGCGAAATAGCGTCTGGATCAATGCCTTTGTCACGGAAGGCCTGCTCCAGATCAGCAGCATTCGCAGATAACATGCCACACTGAGTATGCTGTACGATGACAATCTCTTTTGTCCCAAAAAAATTGCAGGTCAACATCGCAGAGCGAATTGCGTCGTCGGTCACGATGCCACCGGCATTGCGAAACAGGTGCGCATCACCGCCACCAACTGGTGAATCCGCGAGGATTCCCAGCGCCTCGTCAACTGGTAGACGCTCGTCCATGCAGGCCAGTACCCATAAGCTTCGGTCATTGTGCCCGTCCGGTCCGTACCGACGGCGAGTGTCAAAATGGTTAATCGCTTTAACATGATCTTCCAGTTGCTTTTTCAAGGTAGTCATATAAATCTCCTCATTTCTCTCATGCGTGGCTAAAATACGATTCATAAGACTCACATTGCCTATGAATGTAAATTACCAGGAGCATGTTCCATACCACATGGAAATCATCATATATTTCATATCGTTGACAAATAACGCCCAGGACAGGTATGCAATAACAATTCATGGGAAAACAGAACAGTGGCTGAGAACACCCTGAAAAATCTGTCACTTGGAGTTATCTACATCAAAATCGCGGTGAGAAGCATAACTTCGCGAAAGTCGCTCAACTGACATCAAAAATGATGCACGAGTTGGTTGCTTCTAACGTTTTGTATTGCTCCACACAAAGTGGCAGACACCGCAAAGTCATCAGCCGATAGTGTCGGCTTCCCGCTGCAACTGCGTTGTCTCAGCAGGGAAATGATTCCTGGATTGGTTATTGCGTGAACAGATTTGGTAGGGAATACTGTCAGTGATAAACTCGCTCGTTAAGGCTTGTGCCAGACAACGACTCCCGCTGACTTTTAGCAATCAAAACAATCGAACGCCCTTACGGTAGTTTTTCCGTTTCCTGAGGATGGTGATCAAGCTGTTGACGATGCGCGCCCCCAGGGTCAAGGCAGTCATCTTTGATTCTGCTGGCACAACCCGGCACCTATATATCCACGAAGGGTGACAAGGCATCGATGCGTTCAACACAAAAATCTTTAAACAGCCGGACAATTCGTGAAAGGTTCCTGCTACCCGGGTAGACGGCCGACAGGGTTGTAACGGGAAAGCGCCAGTCGGGCATTACTTCAACCAGCCTGCCGTTGTGCAAGGCTTCACCGCAGATAATGGACGGGATTTCTGCGATACCCTGTCCCGCCTCGGTCGCGTGCAGAATACCTGCATAATCATTCAGTGCAAGCACGCCCCCGATACGGACTGTATACACACGACCATGACTGGCCAGTTTCAGGGACACATCGTCAAACCACCCACCAAACGTAATCATACGATGCCCCGGCAAGTCACGTGGGTGACCGGGTGCGCCAAACCTGTCCAGGTAGGCGGGCGCACAGACCAGCACATGCCGATAATGGATCAGCGGCCGCGCGACCAGACTGCTGTCCTTGAGTTCGCCAACGCGCAACGCCAGATCGACCGCATCCTGGATAAAATCCACATTCCGTTCAGTAACCATGATCCTGACCGTCACAGCCGGATAATTGGCCTGAAAGGCACTGACCAGGGGAACAACCAGTCGGTCGGCGAGACCGGGGGGCACCGACAGGCGCAAGGTACCGGCTATTTCTGCCTGCCGCTCATTCAACATCAACGTACCGGTTTCGATTTCCTCCAGCCCCCGGCGGCAATAGACATAGTACGCCTGCCCCAGTTCGGTCAACCGCAGTTGACGGGTGGATCGTTCCAGCAAGCGCACACCGAGTGTCTTTTCCAACTCACTCACTTTACGGCTCACGGTCGAAATCGGCACACCGAGACGCCTGGAGGCTGCTGAAAAACTCTTGTGCTCGGCCACTTTGACAAAAAGGGCCATGGCATTCAGGTCCGGGGACATTGATTTTCCCATATATGGAATATTTATTTGCTTATTTTACATATTTTCTAGTTAACGGGAAAATCATATAGTGCTGGTCGAACCATCGAACCCACGATCAAGGAGACTCAATTTTGAAGAATCAACTGATACACCTTGTAGCGACGCCCCTCCTGATTTTCGGCCTCCTGTCTGGCGTCCATGCTGCAGATTCAGACCAGAAGAACATCCATGCACTATTAAAGCGCTACGAACAGGCGCTCAATGACAGCGACACTACCAGTGTCCTGAAGCTCTACTCCCGGGACGGCGTCTTCATGGCACAGCACAACCCTCCCGCCGTCGGTATTGAGGCAATTAAAGCGGCCTACCAGGCGGTTTTCACAGCGATCAACCTCGATATCAAATTTAATATCCTGGAAACCGAAGTAATCGCCAACGACTGGGCATTTGCACGCACCAGCTCCGCCGGCACCACCACGATCAACGCCACGGGGAACAAGGTCGTCGAAACTAACCAGGAACTGTTCCTGTTGCGGAAAACCGACGACGGTGACTGGAAGATTGCACGTTACATCTTCTCCACCACCAACCCCCGCTGACTGATCCGTTCGTCTGATAAACGGCTAATCCCACCCGTAGAAACCACATCAGTTTTTCCCTCATAACCCAATACAGAGAGGCCACTAAAATGCAGGTTCATCCAGCAGAATATTT
>JALVCM010000036.1 GCA_027010005.1 Thiohalobacter sp. | reverse complement strand
ACTTTTCACACACACCCTGGATACCCAGCCTCTCTGAACAATCGCGGAACTTGACAGGATTTGCAATAAAGGCCAGTAATGAAACTCCAATCCAGTCCATTGGTGCATACCCCATACTCCACATAAGCCAGGCAATCAGTAAACTGATGGAAATCGGTAAAACCAGTTTAAACACACTGATTGAGACTACGGTTTCCAGATAACGAGACCCAAGACTTCTTTTCTTGCCCTTCCCGGGTTTACAGGTCTTTACGTATTCAAGCCAGAACAGGCCAATTGCAAACGTTATGGTGAAAAGCGTAAATATCTCAACAAAACCTTCAAACAGGCCTCCCATCTCCTTGTAATAACCACTACCCAGGGTCATCAGGTTATCCAGCGCCATGGAAAACAGAAACACCCCCGGCACCTTCCCGTTTACCGGGTTTTCCATGTAGTCATTTACGCCATCGACCTGTGCACCAATGAATACATAACGATCCTCGATCATATCTTTCTGAAACTGCCGTAGCTCGTCAGAGGCACCAAGAAACCATGTTGCATGAAGTGTATCGGTATAGGTACAACGTTCAGCCTTGCCTCGCTCCCGGCTGGACGAAAAGGATTGCCCAAGCGCAGACCAGAATTGAGCCGTCATATACCCCAGGCGCTTGCTACCCGACAACTGCTCACAATAAACAGATGCTTTTGACAAGGTTGCATAATGGAGTTTGCTGACACCGGTTCCCCAGCGCAGAACCATGGGATTGCTGAACCCTGAATAATCTTTATCTACAACAGCCTGGCAATCCGGTGACCTGGGTGTTTCACTTTGACAGTACAGGTCATACATTGCGAAAGCAGGAGTTTTCAGATTCGGGTTTCCACCGACAAAATTCGGGTAGCGACTGCCACAGCCTGTCCAGCCTATAAAAGCACGTCCGGCTTGTGACGCTGCGACTTCATTAATAACAGAATTGTCAAGCACGAGGTCAGCCGGATCACTGGCGGCTTGCGTATAAGTTGCATCGACACAGGTTGCGGTACCATCCATATCCTTTATTAACCAGGGTACATAGATTGGTATCGCATTCCTTTGACCGGGCTTATCAGCAGCCTGGTAGATATCGATCGTTTCAGCGAGCTGTTTGACATCCTCTTTCTCACCATGACGATGCCTGTATAACAGATCAATAAATACTGCCCTGGGTTTAAGCGCAAGTATGTCGTTAAGCAGCAAGTCCTGCTGTAGGTACGACATGGGCCAGAATTCACCGGTTTTTTCAAGATACTGGTCATCGATAAGCACGACCGTAATCTGGTCCTGTGCACTGGATTCGTACCACGGACCACCGATCATTCGCATAAAGATGGCTTCAGATTGCAGGTCAGCCGCTGTTTTCAGGCCGAACGGATCTATCAGGGCAGCCGTACCCCAGATGATACTTATGACCAAGGAGCGGCATAAGAGGCACATCCCTTCACATTTGCCAGGCTTGCTTTTACACTGTCCCTGTTTCTTTTTCTGCGCTTGTTTTTTTCCACCCATGCGAGTTTCTCGCTATAAAATATTTTTATTAAAAAGGCGACTAATTTCGTGCAGAGACTCCCCCCGCAGATGAACAGGTATTCCCCTGAACACAGCGCGGATATCGAGATTACTCCTGTCCGCATGCCAGTTGCAACCCGATCGTCTCTGTAATATACAGTACGGATGCTCATTGGCAGTCACATTCGGAAACATCGTGATGCATTGACATCTGCACTGCTGATCACCGCATGCGCACCGGCAGTCCCACAAACACTTGTTACTTATGCGGATGCGCGTACGGACAAGGCTCAGCTTATCGATACAGGGGACCCAGGTGACTCGGTCGGCGACATCCTGGTCTTCGATCAGCCGTTACTGGATAAAAACAGGAAGCCCGTCGGTAATAACAGTGGCATATGCATTCGCACCCGGGTGGGTCACAGTTTTCAGTGCCAGTGGACACTCAGCTTCAGGAACGGAACTATCCAGGTTGCCGGGCGGGAGTTCGATGAAGGGACTTCAACGCTCAGTATCGTTGGTGGAACAGACCACTACGCCGGTATCCGGGGTGATATGACATCCGTCAATAATCATGATGGAACATTTACGCAGACCTTGCGCTACCGGCTGAACCAGGGTGACGTGGCAAAATTCAAGTAACTGCCTGATTGTGCCGAAAAAAACTATAATAGATAGCGTGTAACAGGAGTGCTCCTGCCCGCCAGGAGCCGTTAAGCCATGGACGCGGTAGAAGTTTTTCTCTTTGTTAGCCTGGAACTGGCAGTACTGCTGGGTATTGCTGTTTTCCTGTTAAACCGGAACCGCAGGCAACTGCTGGCACGTCTCCAGGAATTGGCACGTGAAGATTCTCCACCCGACAACGAAGCTTTTGACTCCATCACTTCCGGCTATCTGCCCTACCTGGAAAACCTCATTCTGGAATCGCGAGACCAGCTCGAGGCAAGTGGTGCCGCTGAAACCGGAACAGCGCCCGACGACCCGACTGTCGAGGCAATCCGCTACCGCCTGTCACTCCTGGAAGCCGAAAAGAAGGTCGTCGAACTGTGTAATGATTACCCGGACAGGCGCTGGCAACATATCACCGAACTTTTTACACCACCTGAAGAAACTACTGAAGAACCGGCCGAAGACGGAGATGACCTGGCAAAGCTCCGGGAGAAAATCAAACGCCTGGAAAAATTCCGTGATCATTTCTTCAGCATGAAGAAACAACTGCAGGAACTTGAAACCAGTCGGCAGAAACTCTCCGATCAACTCGAGGCGCTGATACCCGAAGCGGAACGTTCCGAAGCGCTCCAGACGCTGCTTGACACAATGAATGAACAGCGTGACCGGTTACAGGCTGAGCTCGACCAGCTGGAATCGCAATCGGATGAACTGGCAAAAACAGCCAGACAGGATACCCACAGCCAGGAAGAGAAGGATGAAACAACCTCGGAACTTGCTGCGCAACTCGACAAGCAAAAGAGAAAGATTTTTGAACTGCACCACCTGGTCGATGACCTTCACCTGGAGGCGGAAAAGGCTGAAGCACTCCAGACGACACTTGACCAGTTCGACCTGGCAAACCGCGACATGAATATGTGTATCCAGGTACTGGAGGAAGAAAACCAGTTCCTGCAGGAACAGATCAAGTCACTGCTGAAACTGGGTGAAAGTGAATCCGTCTACCAGGCCGACACGACGGCCGACGAGAAAAATCCGGAACCGCAGGAACAACTCGAAACGCTCAGGAGCGAGCTTGAGGACAAGAACCGTCAGATCAAGTCACTGGAAGAAAAATATGCCGCCATGGAACAGGAATACCTGACGCTCTATGAAGAGGTCAACTCCTGAGCAGATCAGGACTTGATCCGGGCCAGCCCGATCAGCTTCAGCGCCCACTTTTCAAATACAGGCTCGGAAATACCCTGCTTCATTTTGTGCAGGAAGTATTTTTCAAACGCAATCTTGGCGTAATGCACCCACTTGCCTTTCTTGAACCAGGTCGTATTGCGTGGCGGGATCTGGGGGACTGCAATAAACGCAGCGCCGGTATCACCGAGGTCCGCCAGGCAGAAGGCATTCCAGGTCGCCTTGGAGGCAACCGGGTAACCGGTCAGTTCGGCCTTGATGTTCTGAACGATGGCAGTCACCATCGATTCGATCATGTAACCGGTTTTCGGTGCGCCGGTTGGTACGGGTGTTGCCTCGACAGGTGGAATGGCAATACAGACGCCGGCAGAGAAGATATTCGGGTATTTCGGGCTGCGCTGGTGCTCATCCACAATGACGAAGCCACGCGGGTTACACAGCCCGTCAACGGCAGCGACCGGGTCAACGCCCTTGAAGCCCGGCAGCAACATGGCGTGTTTGAATTCCAGTTCATGCTGACTGGCTATCTCACCCTGTTCATCGAGCTGTTCGACGAACATCTTGCCTTCCTCAACCCGATTGACACGGGCATTGGTTATGAAATTGATGTGGCGGTTGCGCAATTCGTGTTCCAGCATACCCTTTGAGTCACCCACTCCACCGAGTCCCAGATGCCCGATATACGGCTCACTGGTCACAAATGTCATCGGCACCTTGTCACGTACACGTTGCCTGCGCAGCTCTGTATCAAGAATAGCGGCATACTCATAGGCTGGCCCGAAACAGCTGGCAAACTGTACCGCACCGACAACCACGGGGCCGGGTGACTCCCTGAGCTTCAGAAAATCCTGGTAGGCTTTTTCAGCGTGATCGACCGTACACACTGACTGGGTAAACCCATTGACAGGACCCGTGCCTTCGACCTCATCAAAAGCCAGGCGCGGGCCGGTGGTGATGACCAGATAGTCGTACTCGACTTCAGCGCCTTCCTTCAATATCAGCTTGTTGGCCTCTGTGTCGATGGTTTCGACCCAGCCCTGAACAAACCGGATACCGTGCTTCGACAAATACGTCCCGATGGGGAGGGTAATCTGTTCCCGCTTGCGCCAGCCTACGGCCAGCCAGGGATTGGAGGGTACAAACTGAAAGTAGTCGTTGGCATTCACAACCGTGATTTCGTGCTCCTTGCCGAGGACTTCACGTAACTCATAGGCAGCCGGTAACCCACCGATGCCTGCACCGAGAACGACAATATTAGCCACTTTACCACCTCCTTGACCTGCCCGGACGGAACCGCAACCACCCTTCTTGTGAAAATGCTAACACCTGACTAATAGCAGGTAATTGACTTCAGTCAAGTTAGTCGACCAGCCCCTGTTTTTCGGCCTGCGCAATCAGTTTTTTCTGGTAACGCGATTGCACAATATCGATTGTAATCATGACAAAAATCACCAGATAGAAAGTGGACTTGCTCATCGGAGTAACCGCATGGCCAAACAGGGTTAAATGGGAGACATGACTGCCTTCCGACAATAACATGACACCGACCAGGAACAGGATAAACAGGCCTACCACTTCATACATGCGGTTCTTTTTCAGGAACTCGGTAACGTGGTCGGCCAGCCAGATCATCAATATGCCGCCCACGAGAATGGCCGTCGCCATGATCACGTAATTATCGGTCAGCGCCATGGCGCTCAGCATGGAGTCAAACGAGAACACGGCATTCATGATAATAACGGACGTCAGTACATAGGTGTAGGAACTCGGCTTGCGTTCCATGTGATCACCGGCCTCGAGCAGCATCATATGACTGATCTCCTTGATCGCGGTGTACAGAATAAAGATACCGCCTACGAAGACAACAATTCCGTGCAAGTTGAATGCACCGGTAATCAGTCCTTCCATATTGATCGAGAACAGCGTGTCCTGGAACAGAGACAGGACCTTGAGCAGCAGCAGCAATAAAACCAGCCTCAGCGCAACCGCCAGCCCGATGCCCCAGCGACGCAGTGATGACTGCTGGTCCAGCCTGACGCGTTTTGACTCAAGTGAGATATAGAGCAGGTTGTCAAAACCAAGTACTGCCTGCAGTATAACCAGCATACCGAGTGTAAACAGGTTTTCGAGTGTAAACAGTCCTTCCATCCGTTTTATGACCTCTGATTATCGAATGCTTCACACCGGTGGATTCGTAGCCGTC
>JALVCM010000035.1 GCA_027010005.1 Thiohalobacter sp. | reverse complement strand
TTCGTAACTGTAGCGACCAATTTTAACGGCAAGCCCCGGCAGCTTCGCATTGCCCGAGGCAAGACGCTGATGGTATGCCACCTCATCACGCACTGCCTCGTCACCAGCCATAAACGCTGCCTGCAACACGGCCTGTTCCAGGTCAGCCTGCAGCACTTCGGCCGAACCCAGTGGAGCAAACCACATCACTTGCTTCGGTAACTCGGGTACGGCACGCCGGATATCGCGTAGATGACGCCCTGCCGCACGACGGAACAGCGCCAGCAAGCCTTCACGATGCGCCCTGGCAGCGGCCTGCGGGTTATCGAACAAACGCAGGTTAATCGTATCGTCTACCCTTTCCAGGGCCGGCCAGGCCTGCAACGTGATACCTGCACGGGTCATTTCAACAAACTCCGGCAGTTCGCCAAAGTCCCAGTCACGTATATCACCGCGTTCAAACCCGGAATCCGTCAGGCTGGCAAAGTGGCTCTGTGCCTGTTCACCATGGCGCTGCTGGAGGGCCGCCAGGTCACGCCCCGCGTCGATTCGCTTGCCCTGCTCATCGACCAGCTCAAACCAGGCGAACAGGTGGCCCGGCAAGGATTCCGGTCGCCAGGCCGTATACGGCACGTCGATCTGTGTCATGCGCTTCAGTTGCACCGCAAGCGCATCCAGCAGATCACCTTCGTGTTGTTCTATTGCCTGCAGACAGGCGCGGGCAAAATCAGGCGCAGGCACAAAGTGACGCCGTAATGTTTTTGGCAGGGACCTGATCAACAGGATCACTTTCTCCTGGCGCAGGCCCGGCACCAGCCAGTCGAAATCTTCCTGACATAGCTGGTTGAGTGCTGCCAGTGGCACCTGAATACACACACCGTCATCCTCATCGCCGGGTGAAAAGTGATATTTCACCCCCAGCCGCAGGCCATGAACGTTGATCTGGGAAGGGAAATCCTGCTCATCCACGGTCTCCGCACCCTTGCGCATGACCGTTTCGCGGTCCAGGTGCAGGCAGTGTGGATTGCTGACCACAGCTTTTTTCCACCAGCGATTGAAACGCGGCCCGTCATAGACATCTTCCGGCAAGCGTTCATCAAAAAAGTTATAAAGATCTTCCTCATCCACCAGCACATCGCGACGGCGCGCTTTTGATTCAAGCTGATCGAACTCGGCAAGCAGTGCCCGGTTGTGTTCTGCAAATGCGGCATGCGTGTTAAACAGGCCTTCTACCAGGGCGTGACGAATAAACAGGCTGCGCGATGTGACAGGGTCAATCGGTCCGTAATTCACTCTGCGCCGGTTGACCAGCGGCAGGCCGTACAGTGTGACGCGTTCAAACGCGACAACCCGGGAACGCTTTTTTTCCCAGTGTGGGTCCGAGTAGTGATGTTTCAGCAAGGGTCCCGCCAGTGGCTCCACCCAGGCCGGGTCGATCGCCGCGACAGTACGCAGGTAGCGCCTGCCGGTTTCAACCAGCTCGGCAGCCACCACCCAGCCCGGTTTTTTTCTGGCCAGTGCGGAGCCCGGAAACAGTGTGAAGCGCAGATTGCGTGCACCCTGGTATTCCCCCGGCTCGACCTGGAAAGCAATATTCCCGAGCAGGCCACTGATCAGTGCACAGTGAATCGCCTGGTAATCCGCCTCGCTGGTATTACAGTGCATCCCCATGCTGGTGACCTGCTCGTGCAACTGGCGGTGAATGTCCGCCCACTCGCGCATGCGCAGCCAGGAAATAAAATGTTCCCGGCACCATTTGCGCAACTTGTTCTGCGACAGGTGGCGTGACTGCGCTTTCCAGGCACGCCACAATTTCAGGTAGGACAGAAAATCGGACTTGTCATCACGGAACAGCGCATGCTTCTCATCCGCAGCCTGCGCCTTGTCGAGTGGCCGGTCGCGTGGGTCGGCGGCTTCCAGTACCGCGGTAATTACCAGTATTTCACTGAGACAGTTCAATTCGCGTGCTGCAAGGATAATACGTGCCAGGCGCGGGTCCAGCGGCAAACGACACAACTCCCGGCCACGTGCTGTCAGACGTTGCTGTTCATCAACAGCCCCCAGCTCATGGAGAAGTTTGTAACCGTCACGCACCAGCCGGCTGTCCGGCGGGTCCACAAACGGAAAGGCTTCGACCTCGCCCAGCTTCAGTGAAGCCATTTGCAGGATGACCGCCGCAAGGTTGGTACGATGTATTTCCGGCGCGGTAAATTCAGCACGCGCAAGGAAATCCTCTTCGCTGTACAGCCGAATACAGATACCCGCCTGCACACGCCCGCAGCGTCCGGTGCGCTGGTTGGCCGAGGCCTGCGATACTGCCTCGATCGGCAAACGCTGCACCTTGGTACGGTAACTGTAGCGGCTGATACGCGCCAGCCCGGTATCAATGACATAACGGATACCCGGCACCGTCAGCGAGGTTTCAGCCACGTTGGTCGCCAGTACAATGCGACGCCCGGGGTGGGAACAGAATACCTGGCTTTGCTGTTGTGCCGACAGGCGTGCATACAGGGGCAGGATTTCCGTGTGCGCGGGGTGGTGTTTGCGTAACAGTTCGCTGGTTTCACGGATGGCGCGCTCGCCCGGCAGGAATACCAGGATATCGCCCGGGCCTTCTCTCGCCAGTTCATCGACGGCATCGATAATGGCCTGGCCACGGCTGCGGTCGCGCTGGTCCTCGTCTTCACCGCTGACGGGGCGGTAACGCACTTCCACCGGGAAGGTTCGCCCGGAAACCTGGATGATGGGGGCATCGTTGAAATGGCGGGAAAAGCGCTGCGGATCGATGGTGGCCGAGGTAACAATGACTTTGAGATCCGGGCGTTTCGGCAGCAGGCGCCGCAGGTAACCCAGCATAAAATCAACGTTAAGGCTGCGTTCGTGCGCCTCGTCGATAATCAACGTATCGTATTCACGGAGTTCCGGGTCAGACTGTATTTCAGCCAGCAAAATACCGTCTGTCATGATCTTGATAAAACTGCTGTCACGCACACGGTCCTGGAAACGTACCTTGTAACCTACCGCCTCACCCAACGGGCAATGCAGTTCCTCGGCAATGCGCGCTGCCAGACTGCGTGCGGCAATACGCCGAGGCTGGGTATGACCGATCTTGCCCCGTGTGCCGCGCTCCGATTCCAGGCACAGTTTGGGTAACTGGGTGGTTTTACCGGAACCGGTTTCACCGCACAGAATAACCACCTGGTGCCTGTCCAGGGTTTGCAGAATGGTTTCACGCTGTTCGACAACGGGCAGTGACGACGGGTATTCGGGCTGAAGCAAAGCCTCACGCCGCAAAGTGACACGCTGTCGGGAGGCAGCGATCGCCCGGTCCAGCGATGCGACGCCCTGATCGATCGGCTGACGACGTTGCAGACGACGGCGCAGACCGGCAATTTTTTTCGTCAGCCCGGGAATATCCCGCGCCAGACAATCATCCAGTCCTTGTTGCAACCCGTCGAGGGCCTTTTCCCCGGGACGGGTGGTTGACTCTTTCATCTCAAACCTGTGTGGTAACGGGAAACAGCGGTAACAGGCTCACATGATGGTTGCCACCGCTGAATCGGGGTACATTGTACACTGCGTATGCAATACAGGTTGAACGTTAAACGGCCAGCGACTGTCGTAGCACACAGGCCCACAGCATCCGGAATGACCATGAAAACACCAGGAACAAGACGCCACCTCCTCAATTACCTGGCCATGACAGGCCTGCTGATCCTGCTCACCGCAGGCTCCAGAGTCATGGCAGACCCCCTGTTTGACAATCCCGAACACAAGGTGGTCTACCAGTTCAACCAGGCTGACCCCGATTATATGGGACACGTCCTGTTCTCTGTCGGTGCACTGTTGCGCAAATACGGTGACAATATTCACATCGTGGTGACTGCAATCGGGCCGGGCATACATATTCTTGCCGAAGACCCGGAACGCCCTGTCCCTGAAATCATCCAGAAGCGCGTCGCCAGCCTGGCAGCCTATGGCGTTTCCTTTCATGCCTGCGGCAATACCATGAAATCACTCGGCTGGACGGAAGACGATATCCTCGACTTTGCAGAAGTTGTCGAAATTGGTGCCGATGACCTGATGTTGCTGCAGGAACAGGGATACAGCTATATCAGCTGGTAAACTTTACGAAACTCTGATTATTTCGTCATTCCGGCGATATACGGAATGACGGTAAAGGAATTGATCAGGGTTTCCTTTACGATATACTGCCAACGCCCTGATACTGATAAAAGGCGCACTCAGCGTCACTCGGGGTTGCGTTGTGTGCAGCGATTTCACGGCGTGAAACCATAATAACTACCACTGAAGCGAGGACGTATGAAGACAACTTATCTATCCGCACTGGTGCTGCTGGCATCAGCAAGCACGCTGCCTTTCGCCAGTCAGGCAGCCGGTGATGCTATGGCAGGCAAGGCGAAGGCTGCGACCTGCATGGGCTGTCATGGCGTGCCCAGCTACACCAATGTATACCCGACCTATCATGTGCCAAAACTTGGCGGACAGCATGCGCAGTACCTGGTTTCTGCCTTGCAGGCCTACAAGGCCGGACAGCGGTCTCACAAAACCATGCAGGCCCAGGCCCGCTCCCTGAGTGACCAGGACATGGAAGACATTGCCGCATTTTTTGCCCACAGCGGCAAGTAACCTGCACATATTTCAGTTGAGGAAGAATCAATGAAACGCCTGATCCCGATTTTTGTTTTAACCTTTTTCAGCACCATGGCAATGGCCGGCGGTTCCGCTGAAGCCGGCAAAAGCATCGCTGTACAGAAATGCGCCGCCTGCCACGCCGCTGACGGCAACAGTTCAGACCCGCAATATCCCCGTCTGGCAGGCCAGCACGCAAACTATATTGAACGTGCCCTGCTCGACTACCAGAGTGGCGCCCGCTCCAACCCGATCATGGCAGGTTTTGCCGCCGGCCTGTCAGGGCAGGATATTAAAGATGTCGCTGCCTGGTTCTCCAGCCAGTCCGGTGTCTTCACCCCGGTAGTGCCGAGGACTATTCAGAAATAACCGTTTTTTGCCTCACCGGATCCTGGTGAGGTAAAAATTCATTCAAAAAGGGACAAAAACTCGTTTTTTTGTCCCTTTTTTCTTGACATCTCCCAAAACCCTGCGAAACTTGGCGAAATATTGCCCATACGGGCAGGGAGTATCCGTGACGCAAGACTCGTTCAGCCGTCTGCAGGCCGCCGCCATCACCGGCCTGAGTACGCGCCAGCTGGGTTACTGGCGTAAAACCGGCCTTGTCGTTCCCGCCGTCCGCACTCCCGGCGGCCATGCGCGTTACACCTTTACCGATCTCATTGCCCTGCGTGCCGCCAGGCGCCTGCTGGATGCCAACATCTCGCTGCAACGCATCCGCAAATGTCTGCAATCCCTTACGCATTTTCTTCCCACCGCGGACCAGCCGCTGGTGGAACTGTCGCTGGTCGTCACCGGTGATGTGGTTCTGGTATTTCATGGTGAGCGTGCCTTTGACGCGCTCACCGGTCAGGAATGGGTCTTTCCAATCGCCGAACTGGCGAAGGAAGTGGAGCAGTTGCAGCAGGTTCAACCACAACAAGGGGAATTGTTTCCTGCTGCCAGGGAGAAACTGGAGGAATACGCCTGAACCAATAACAGCAATACAGGCCTGGT
>JALVCM010000034.1 GCA_027010005.1 Thiohalobacter sp. | reverse complement strand
GTCAAACCCACAGTTGCGGTGGTTAACAATGCCGCAGCGGCGCATCTCGAGGGCTTTGGTGATCTTGACGGTGTGGCACGTGCAAAAGGGGAATTGTTTGAGCATCTGTCTGATGAGGCGACCTGCGTTATCAACGCGGATGATACCTATGCAGGCCTCTGGCGGTCACTGGCCGGCACGCGCCGGGTGATCACCTTCGGTCTTGAGGCGGAGGCTGATGTATCTGCCAGTTGGCAGGGTGACCTGGATGGCAGTGATGTCAGGTTGCAAACGCCGTCTGGCGATGTGGCGTTCCGTCTGCCCCTGCCTGGCCGGCACAATGTCATGAATGCACTGGCCGCGAGTGCGGTGGCAGTTGCACTGGAGCTGTCGCCCGAGACCATTGCGCGTGGTTTGTCTTCCATGCAGGCTGTTGGCGGGCGCTGGCAGCCGTGCAGGGGGTTGCAGGGTGCGAGACTGATTGATGATACCTATAACGCAAACCCCGGTTCACTGGCCGTGGCGCTGGAGCTGCTTGCAAACAGTCGTGATGAATGCTGGCTGGTGCTGGGCGACATGGGGGAGCTTGGTGCTGCCGGGGAAGCCTTGCATCGGCAGATGGGTGAGCAGGCGCGTGATGCAGGGTTGCGCTACCTGTTTGCACTGGGTTCACTGGCATCAGCCGCTGCAGAAGCCTTTGGTGCAGGTGGTGAGGTGTTCGAGTCACTGGATGACCTGGTCAGCTGCCTGCGTGAACAGTTACATCCGTCTGTCACCCTGCTGGTGAAGGGTTCGCGCGCCATGCGCATGGAGCGTGTTATCGATGCCCTGCGTGAACATAACGGGGAGGCGGCCTGACATGCTGGTCTATCTCGCCGATTACCTGAGCCAGTTCCACAGTGGTTTTAATGTCTTCCAGTACCTCACGCTGCGCGCCATTCTGGGCGTGCTGACAGCGTTATTGCTGTCTTTCGTGGTGGGGCCGGTCATGATCCGGCAGCTGAGTTTTCGCCAGATCGGGCAGCAGATACGGGATGATGGTCCGGAGTCACACTTGTCCAAGGCCGGTACGCCGACCATGGGTGGTGCTCTGATCCTGGTGGCGATAGCGGTCTCCACACTGTTGTGGGCCGACCTTGGTAACCGCTACGTCTGGGTCGTGTTGCTGGTCACGCTGAGTTTTGGCGCTATTGGCTGGGTCGATGATTACCGTAAAATTGTCTATGGCAACAGCAAGGGGTTATCGGCAGCGACAAAATACGGCTGGCAGTCGTTGGCAGCTGTCGTCACCGGTCTGTACCTGTACTCCGCTGCGCAGTCACCGGCGGAAACCGAGTTGATCGTTCCTTTCTTCAAGGATGTTGCTGTGCCACTGGGCGGCTGGTATGTCGTGCTGGTGTATTTTGTTGTAGTCGGTTCCAGTAACGCGGTGAACCTGACTGACGGACTTGACGGGCTGGCGATTCTGCCAACCGTCCTGATAGCCGGTGCACTGGCGATATTCGTCTATGCCACCGGTAATGTCTATTACGCCAAATACCTGGGCATCCCCTACATTCGTGAAGTTGGCGAAGTGGTGGTGTTTTGCGGTGCAATTGTTGGCGCCGGGCTCGGTTTCCTGTGGTTCAACGCCTACCCGGCACAGGTCTTTATGGGCGACGTGGGTGCACTGGCACTGGGTGCCGCACTTGGCATTGTCGCGGTCCTGGTGCGCCAGGAACTGGTGTATTTTCTGATGGCCGGCGTGTTTGTCATGGAAACCGTGTCGGTGATTCTGCAGGTTGCTTCATTCAAGTTGACGGGGCGGCGTATTTTCCGCATGGCGCCGTTACATCATCACTTTGAGCTCAAGGGCTGGCCGGAGCCACGCGTCATTGTGCGCTTCTGGATTATCACGGTAATCCTGGTGTTGAGTGGCCTGGCGACGTTGAAGTTACGCTGAGCGGGAGCAGAGATGGACGAGAACAGTCAGATAGTACTGGTGGGTTTGACCTTTGCGGCAATTGCCGTATTGCTGGTCATGCTTTGAAGGGTCACTAGAACAGGAATGTTGGCAGTAACAAACATGGCAGAACAGGACGTACAGCAGACATTGCGTACGCTGGTGGTCGGACTTGGCACCACCGGTGTGTCGTGTGCGCGCTTTTTGACGCGTATCGGTGCACCGGTTGCAATCACCGACAGCCGTGAACAGCCACCCGGTCTGGAAACATTGCAGCGGGAGTTACCGGATGTGGCCCTGTTTCTTGGTGGTTTCGATAAAGAAGCCTTCGCAAGGGCAGAACGTATTGTCGTCAGTCCCGGTGTTTCACTGCGTGAACCGTTACTGATCGATGCACGTGCACGTGGTGTCGAGGTGATTGGCGATATTGAGCTGTTTGCACGCCATATCAGTGCACCGGTCATTGGTATAACGGGCTCAAATGGCAAGAGTACGGTGACAACGCTGCTGGGGCTCATGGCCCAGCAGGCAGGCAGAAGTGTACGCATCGGGGGTAACCTTGGTGTGCCGGCGCTTGATCTGATCAAGGATGAGGAACCGGATCTGTATGTGCTTGAATTATCCAGCTTCCAGCTGGAGGCCGTGCAGAGCCTGTCGTGTCTTGCTGCGGTTGTGCTGAATGTCAGTCCGGACCATATGGACCGTTATGACTCGCTTGATGATTATGCGAAAGCCAAGCAGGCCATTTACCGGCATGCGCGCCTGCAGGTGGTCAATCGTGATGACAAGTCGGCGGCATCGCTTGTGCATGAACAGGCACCGGTTATCAGTTTTGGTATCAATGAGCCAAGGGGTAATGACTACGGGTTACGCAATCTGAGCGGTGAGCGCTGGATTGTCCGCGGTGATACTGCGCTCATGCCGGTTGCGGAATTGCGTATGCAGGGTCTGCATAATCTGGCAAATGCACTGGCAGCACTGGCATTGGGAGATGCAGCCGGCTTGCCGCTTGAAGCGATGCTGCAGGCATTGTGTGACTTCCAGGGTCTGCCACACCGGACCGAATGGGTGGGTGAGTACCAGGGCGTGCGCTGGTTCAACGATTCCAAGGCAACCAATATCGGGGCTGCACTGGCAGCCGTGCAGGGCTTCGAAGGACCGCTGGTCCTGATAGCAGGCGGGCAGGGCAAGGGTGCGGACTTTGGCGAACTGGCTGCAGGCCTGGATGCGCGCGTGCGCCATGTCGTGCTGCTGGGTGAAGCAGCGGACGAAATTGAAAATGCATTACAGGGCCGGATTCCTGTCAGCCGTGCGGCGGATATGCCGGAGGCGGTCAGGATGGCTGCAGCCAGTTCACAACCGGGTGATACCGTACTCCTGTCACCGGCCTGCGCCAGTTTTGATATGTTCAGGGGCTACCAGCACCGTGGTGAATGCTTCGTGCAGGCAATACGGGAGATGTACCAGTGAGCCTCGCGATGCTGTTGCCTGATATGCCGGTGCGTCGTGGGGCAGCCTGCCCCCGGCTGGATTTTGCTCTGCTGACAGCTGTGGCAATCCTGTTCTCCCTGGGACTGGTCATGGTGGCATCGGCTTCCATGCCGGTCGCCGAACGGCTGGGCGTCAGCACCCTGCATTTCACCATACGCCAGACCATGTACCTGTTGATGGGGCTTGGGCTGGGTTTGCTGGTACTGCGTATCCGGCTGGCCTGGTGGGAGCAGTGCAGCCTGTTCTGTATTCTGCTTGCCATTCTGATGTTACTGGTTGTGCTGGTGCCGGGTGTCGGCGTGGAAGTGAACGGCAGTACACGATGGATCAACCTGGGCTTTTTCCGCCTGCAGGTGTCGGAGCCGGCCAAGTTGCTGGCGCTGATATATATGGCCGGTTACCTGGTGCGGCACGGTGAGGCGGTTCGTGAAACCCGTGCCGGTTTCATCAAGCCACTGGTGCTGTTGCTGGTAGCGGCTGTGTTGTTGCTGATAGAGCCTGATTTTGGTGCAACAGTGGTGATGATGACGGCGGCACTGGTCATGATGTTCATGGCCGGTGTCAGTCTGTGGAAATTCATGGCCTTGATCGGTGTTGCTGTTGCCGCATTCGCTGCACTGGCCATTTCCTCACCCTATCGCCTGGAACGACTGACAACCTTTCTGAACCCCTGGGCTGACCCGTTTAACAGCGGCTTTCAACTGACCCAGTCGCTGATTGCAATTGGCCGTGGTGAGCTGTTCGGTGTGGGTCTCGGTGCCAGTGTGCAGAAACTGTTTTACCTTCCGGAAGCACACACGGACTTTGTTTTTGCCGTGCTGGCCGAAGAACTGGGCCTTGTCGGGATACTGGTACTACTCGGCCTGTATCTGTTTATTATATTGCGCGCCTACCGTATTGCGTCGGTTGCGGAACAGGGCGGTAATCCTTTTGCGGCCTACCTGGCGTATGGCATTGGAACCTGGCTCGGGTTACAGGCGTTGATCAATGTTGGCGTCAATACAGGATTGCTTCCGACCAAGGGCCTGACGCTGCCGCTGATGAGCTACGGAGGCAGCAGCATGCTGGTGACCTGTGTTGCCATCGCCCTGTTGTTGCGTATTGATTATGAAACACGCTGTACGGTCAACAGTCTGCCGGCATCCGGTGTGTCCATGCGTTCCCGCAGGAGGGTGCGATGAAGTCGCCGCGTCCCATCCTGATCATGGCCGGTGGTACTGGCGGTCATGTCTTCCCGGCGCTGGCGGTTGCAGAGCAATTGCAGGAGCACGGCTGGCCGGTCGAATGGCTGGGTACGCAGGCCGGGCTGGAAGCACGCGTCGTGCCGCCAACCGGTATCCCGGTGCACTGGATCAGTGTCACGGGACTACGCGGCAAGGGGCGTGTACGGCAGTTGCTGGCGCCCTTTATGTTGCTGTGGGCTCTGATGCAGGCCGCAGTGGTCATGCTGCGTGTCCGACCGGCTGCTGTGCTGGGTATGGGCGGGTTTGTTACCGGACCCGGAGGTCTGATGGCCTGGATGTTGCGCCGGCCACTGGTCATCCACGAACAGAATTCTGTTGCAGGGCTGACCAACCGAATGCTGGCACCCCTGGCCAACCCGGTACTGGAAGCATTTCCCGGCAGTCTCCGGGGTGCTGTTCATACCGGTAACCCGGTCCGTGCTGAAATTGCACAACTGCCGTTTCATGCCCCGGACCCGGTAAACCGCCGCCCACGTCTGCTGGTCGTAGGCGGCAGCCTTGGGGCAGCAGTACTGAACGAAACTGTACCGGCTGCACTGGCCTTGATTGAACAGGCGAAACAGCCGGAAATCTGGCACCAGACCGGTCTGAAGCTGATCGATTCAGCACGTGAAGCCTATGCGGAAGCCGGTGTCGAGGTACGTCTCGATGCCTTCATCGATGATATGGCAAAAGCCTACCAGTGGGCCGACCTGGTACTGTGCCGGGCCGGTGCCATGACCATTGCAGAACTTGCTGCGGCGGGTGTGGCTTCAATCCTTGTACCCTATCCCTATGCCGTTGACGATCATCAGACGAGCAATGCACGGTATCTTGTCGATGCAGGTGCGGCGCGCCTGGTGCCACAGTCTGAAATGACAGTTGAGCGGTTACGTGAAGAACTGGACCTGTTGCAGCAACCCGGTCGCCTTGTTGATATGGCGAAGCACGCCCGTGAGTGTGCGAAGCCGGACGCTACCAGGCAAGTCGCGGC
>JALVCM010000033.1 GCA_027010005.1 Thiohalobacter sp. | reverse complement strand
TGGACAGTTTCGACCAGCCATCGATAGCCACCTTGCCATCCTTCGCATCGAGACCCACGATAATATGCCCGGGGAACTCCAGGCACAGGTCATTGATAAAGTGTGGTGCACTGACGGCCCTGGTACCGATAATGACGTACTGCACACCGGCATCCAGGTACAACTGCACCGTGTCTTCGTCACGAATGCCGCCGCCGACCTGCACCGGCACATCGGGAAACGCCTCGGCAATACGATGCACCACATCAGCATTAACCGGCTGACCGGCAAAGGCGCCGTTCAGGTCAACCAGGTGCAGACGTTTCGCACCGGCATCGACCCAGCGTTTTGCCATGTCCAGCGGATTGTCCGCAAAAATAGTTTCATCTTCCATTCGACCCTGGCGCAGGCGTACGCACTTGCCATCCTTGAGGTCGATTGCAGGAATCAGCAACATGTCCCCACCCTCGTATTATCAATCAACATCATATCCCGTTAACCGCCCTGTCCGTCCCAGCGGCTGAAATTACGCAACAGCGTTAACCCGGCGTGCTGGCTCTTCTCCGGGTGGAACTGTACCGCAAACAGGTTTTCACGGGCCAGCGCACAGCAAAATGGCCCGCCATATTCCGCAACACCCGCACAATCTTCGGGGTCGGCAGGCGCCGCGTAGTAACTGTGGACAAAATAAAACCGGCTGTCCTGCTCAATATCCTGCCACAGCGGGTGCGCCTGCTGGTGCACCTGGTTCCAGCCCATGTGCGGCACTTTGAGTTTCACACCGTCGGCATTGAGCAAATCACTGAACCGCCGCACCTCGCCCCGAATCAGGCCCAGGCACTCCACGCCGTCATTTTCTTCGCTGCGTTCCAGCATGGCCTGCATACCCAGACAAATGCCCAGTAGTGGCTTGCTGGCGGCCACCTCGCGGATCACCTGGTCGAGTCCACGGCGCAACAACGCCTCCATGCAGTGCCCGATGCCTCCGACACCGGGAAAAATCACTCGCTCGGCCGCCAGGATCTCCTCCGGCACAGACGTCACGCGCACCCGGGTGTCTCCCGCCACGTGTTCCACCGCCTTGGCGATGGAGTGCAGGTTGCCCATTTCGTAATCGATAATAGCGATGGTAGACATGGCGTACGAAGCTTGCCGACGATACGGCGGAATTTCCCTGGCTACAGGCTCCCCTTGGTGGAGGGCATTATACCCGCCATGCGTGGATCCGCACCGGCCGCCATGCGCACGGCCCGACCGAACGCCTTGAATACCGTTTCGGCGATGTGGTGCGCATTGTCGCCGCGTACACAATCAATGTGCAGCGTCGCCCCTGCATGGTTCACAAAGCCTTGAAAGAACTCGTGAAAAAGGTCTACATCAAAATCGCCAATGCGCCCGCGGGCAAAGCTGACATGGTATTCCAGGCCGGGCCTGCCGGAAAAGTCGATGACCACCCGCGACAGGGCCTCGTCGAGCGGCACATAAGCGTGTCCGTAGCGACAAATGCCCTTTTTATCACCCAGCGCCTCACTGAATGCCTGTCCCAGCGCAATCCCGATGTCTTCCACCGTGTGATGGGCATCGATGTGTAAATCCCCTTTTGCCTGTATGGTTATATCCAGCAGTCCATGACGGGCGACCTGGTCCAGCATGTGCTCCAGAAAGGCTACGCCGGTATCAAATTCGGACGTGCCGGTGCCGTCCAGGTCGAGTTTGACACCAATCTGTGTCTCCAGCGTATCGCGCTGAATCTGCGCCGTTCTCGCGGTCATGGTCAGGGTTTCGTTGCAGTTGATCGGAATGACCTGAATCCTATCTGAAATCGCGCAGTTAGAGAACCATTCTTTACTCATATAATACTAGTTGCCGGCAGTGTACCGTTTTGCACATAATGGGCGTAAATATCCATGCAGGTCGTACCATGCCCACGCGAAAACTGGAAAAGGTCGTCTCCCTGAAAGAGATCACGGTTGCCTGCCAGGAATGCAGCCTGAACGAGATCTGCCTGCCGGTTGGCATCGATGAAGACGATATGGAACGTCTGGACGCCATAATCGACCGCAAACGCCCACTGGCGCGTGGCGATCATCTGTTCCAGGTCGGCGACCGTTTCCGCTCACTCTACGCCGTGCGCTCCGGTTCACTGAAAACCTATGCCACCTCGGAAGACGGCCAGGAGCAGGTGATGGGTTTCCACCTGCCCGGTGAGCTGGTCGGACTGGACGCCATCGCCAGTGACAGCCATCCCCTGGCGGCAAAGGCACTGGAAACGACCAGCGTCTGCGAAATCCCCTTTGACCAGCTCGAATCGCTGAGCAGTCAGCTTCCCGACCTGCAGCGCCAGATGCTGCGTGTCATGAGCCAGGAAATCCACGATGACGAGCAAAGTATGCTGGCACTGGGCCAGCGCTCTGCTGAGGAACGGCTTGCCGCCTTCCTCGTCAGCCTGTCCAACCGCTATAAACGGCGCGGATTTTCCTCTACCCAGTTCAACCTGACCATGTCGCGTGGCGACATCGGGAATTACCTGGGACTCGCGCTGGAAACCGTCAGCCGGCTGTTTACCCGCTTCCAGAACGAGGGGCTGGTGAAAGTCGAGCGCAGGCACATCGAGTTGCTGGACCGCGAACGCCTGTGCCAGTTCTCCTCCGCCAACTGTTACTCCGACAACCAGATCTCCAGCCCCTGACCCCGGGCTTCTCCCGCCAGCCACAAAGATCGTGCAGTTTTGATCTGAATCAATGCTGGCTGCCAGACTCTCCCGCAAAGTACGCCTCAACCCCGCATGTCTACAGAGGAGTACAGTAATGGGTACCTTGAAGAACGCCGTAATCGGCACCGCACTGATCAGCAGTCTCGCCTCCATGCCCCTGATGGCCTATGAAACCGGTGACTTCGTCGCCCGGGTCGGCTGGGCACACCTGGCGCCGAATGATGATGCAGAGGATTTTTCCGGCATTCCCGGCACCACGGTCAGTGTGGAAGATGCCGACACCCTCGGCGTCTCCTTTACCTACATGTTCACCGACAACCTCGGGGTTGGCGTACTGGGCGTCTGGCCGTTCACCGTTGACGTCAAGGGTGACAAGGGCGCGCTGGCCGGTGCCGGCAAGGTCGCCGATACCAAGGCGTTACCACCCACGATCACGCTGCAGTACCACTTCAATTCCGGCTCGAACCTGCACCCCTACGTCGGCGCAGGCATCAACTACACTTACTTCTGGGATGAAAACACCAACGGCGCCCTGAATGGCACACAGCTTGATCTCGACGACAGCTTTGGCCTCGCGGCAGAAGCCGGTGTGGACTATGACCTTGGCAACGACCTGCTCGTCAGCGCACAGGTCTGGTACGCACAGATTGGTACAACAGCAGACTCATCTGCTGCCGGCAAGGCTGATATCGACATCGATCCCTGGGTCTTCATGCTCGGTGTTGGCAAGAAGTTCTGAAGTAATAACGACAGGCGTGGCGGTTCTCGCCACGCCTGCTTTCGTCCAATCTTTCTCTCATAACAGGAAACGCTATGGACTCACAGACCACTTATAACTACAAGGTCGTGCGCCAGTTTGCCGTGATGACCGTCGTGTGGGGCATCGTCGGCATGCTGGTTGGCGTCTTTATAGCCGCAGAGCTGGTATGGCCACAGCTGAGCATGGACCTTCCCTGGCTGACATTCAGCCGCCTGCGCCCGCTGCATACCAACGCCGTTATCTTCGCTTTTGGCGGATCGGCACTGTTTGCGACCTCGTATTATGTCGTGCAGCGAACCTGCCAGACACGACTGTTCTCTGACAAGCTGGCGGCCTTCACCTTCTGGGGCTGGACACTTGTCATTGTCCTGGCCGCCATCACGCTGCCACTGGGTATTACCACCAGCAAGGAATACGCGGAACTGGAATGGCCGATCGATATTCTCATCACCCTGGTCTGGGTGTCTTATGCCGTTGTGTTCTTTGGCACCATCATGAAACGCCGCGTCAAACACATTTATGTGGCCAACTGGTTCTACGGTGCTTTCATCCTGACGATTGCGGTACTGCACCTGGTCAACAGTGCCGAGATCCCGGTCAGCCTGACCAAGTCCTATTCTGTCTACCCCGGCGCCATCGACGCCATGGTGCAGTGGTGGTACGGGCATAACGCGGTGGGCTTCTTCCTGACCGCCGGCTTCCTCGGCATGATGTACTACTTCGTGCCCAAGCAGGCAGGCCGGCCGGTATATTCCTACCGCCTGTCGGTGGTGCACTTCTGGGCGCTGATCTCGACCTACATGTGGGCCGGCCCGCACCACCTGCACTACACGGCCCTGCCGGTGTGGGCCCAGTCACTGGGTATGGTGTTCTCGCTGATCCTGCTGGCACCTTCCTGGGGTGGCATGATCAACGGCATCATGACCCTGTCAGGCGCATGGCACAAACTGCGTGATGACCCGATTCTCAAGTTCCTGATCGTGTCACTGTCCTTCTATGGCATGTCCACCTTCGAAGGCCCGATGATGTCGATCAAGACCATCAACGCGCTGTCCCACTACACCGACTGGACCATTGGCCACGTACATTCCGGTGCCCTGGGCTGGGTCGCGATGGTATCGATCGGTTCGATCTACTTCCTGATTCCCAAGCTGTTCGGGCGTGAGCAGATGTATTCCATCAAGCTCATCGACTGGCACTTCTGGATGTCGACCATTGGCGTGGTGCTGTACATCGTCGCCATGTGGATCTCCGGCATCATGCAGGGCCTGATGTGGCGAGCGGTCAACGATGACGGCACGCTGACCTACAGCTTTGTCGAGTCGCTGGAAGCCATGTACCCGTACTACTTTGTCCGCTTCCTGGGTGGCGCGCTGTTCCTCACCGGCATGCTGGTGATGGCCTACAACGTCAGCAAGACTGTTTCCGGTGCAAAACCTGCAGATGCACCGATCCCGCAGACGGCATGAACGAGGAGAATCATCATGAGTCATGAAGTCGTCGAAAAAAATATCGGTCTGATGGCGGTACTGATCCTGCTGGTCATCAGCGTCGGCGGGCTGGTTGAAATTGTTCCGCTGTTTTTTGTGAAGAGTACAACAGAACCCGTCGAGGGCCTGAAGCCCTACACGGCCCTGCAACTGGAAGGGCGTGATATTTATGTCCGTGAAGGTTGTTACCTGTGCCATTCACAGATGATCCGCCCGTTCCGTGCCGAGACTGAGCGCTATGGACACTACTCGGTTGCCGGTGAGTTCGTCTACGACCACCCGTTCCAGTGGGGCTCCAAACGGACCGGCCCGGACCTGGCCCGCGTTGGCGGCCGCTACAGTGATGACTGGCACCGCGTGCACCTGACAAACCCGCGTGACGTAGTACCGGAATCCAACATGCCGAGCTTCCCCTGGCTGGGGGAAACCGAACTGGACGGCAAGCTGATCAAAAAGAAAATGCGTGTCATGAACATGCTTGTCAGCGCCACCTGTAACGGTTGCGAGACTTACAGTGATGCAGACATCGAAAAGGCCCCGGAAATGCTGAAGGGCAAGACCGAACTCGATGCCCTCATCGATTACCTGCAAGTGCTCGGCACCAGCATTTCTTCACGGAGGTAGGCGTCATGGATCTCAATACATTGCGTGGCATCACCACGGCACTTGCACTGATCGCTTTCCTGGCCGTGTGGATCTGGGCCTGGAGCAAGAACCGCAAGAGCGCCTTCGACGAAGCGGCGAACCTGCCATTCGCCGACGACAGTAA
>JALVCM010000032.1 GCA_027010005.1 Thiohalobacter sp. | reverse complement strand
GCCGGCTTCCGTCGTTTGGCGACACCGGGTACGGCGCAGCCCGATGGCACACGGGAACACCACCATGCCGCCCCCCAGCCAGCTGCGCTTGAGCACCCGATGCACATGGGGCAGGATGGCGCCCCCGTTAACCAGGCAGTGGCTGTAGAAGATTACCGGCCGGCCACGTATATCCCTGCACAGCGTCCCTAGGTCGCCAGGCTGTGATTGCTGTACTGATACGCTGGTCCGTACGTAACCGATTGCTCGTGTTGTTGGCTGCAGCGCTGGTCAGCGCCTGGGGTGTCTATGCCGTGCGGACGATTCCGCTGGATGCCATCCCGGACCTGTCCGATGTCCAGGTGATTATCCGTACCAGCTACCCGGGCCAGGCACCGCAAGTCGTCGAGGACCAGGTGACGTACCCTCTGTCGACCGCCATGCTGTCGGTGCCCGGCGCGGTTGCAGTGCGTGGCTATTCATTTTTCGGTGACTCTTACGTCTACGTGATTTTTTCCGACGATACAGACCTGTACTGGGCGCGCTCGCGGGTACTGGAATACCTGAGTCAGGTGTCGGATCAATTACCCTCTGGCGCCAGGCCCAGGTTGGGGCCGGACGCTACCGGCGTTGGCTGGATCTATCAGTATGCACTGCTGGATCGCAGCGGCAAGCATGATCTGGCGGAATTGCGCACGCTGCAGGACTGGTTTCTGAAATACGAACTCCAGACCGTCCCCGGCGTATCCGAAGTCGCCACGGTCGGCGGTATGGTCAAACAATACCAGATTGTCATCGATCCCGACCGTCTGCGCGGTTATTACCTGACGCTGGGGAATGTCAAACGAGCCATTAAGGAATCTAATAAAGAAATCGGCGGCTCTGCGCTGGAGATTGCTGAAGCTGAGTATATGATTCGCTTCAAGGGTTATGTGAAAAATACGGAGGATATCGGTATTACCAGCGTGCCGACGATCCGGCGCCGCCTGTCGATATCGTCGGTGTTACTGGACGATATTGTCAGCAGTATCCGCATCGGTCCCGCCATGCGGCGCGGGGTTGCCGATTTGAACGGCGAGGGCGAAGTGGTGGGTGGCATTATCGTGATGCGTTCAGGAGAAAACGCACTTACCACCATCGAGGCTGTCAAGGAAAAACTCGATCAACTGCGTCAAAGTCTTCCGGAAGGCGTGGAACTGGTAGAGACCTATGATCGATCGGCCCTGATCGAGCGAGCTGTGGACAACCTCGGCCATCGGCTGATTGAGGAGTTCCTGGTCGTGGTGCTGGTGTGCGCCTTGTTCCTGTTGCACCTGCGTTCCTCGCTGGTCATTCTGATCAGCCTGCCGGTGGGAATTCTGGCGGCCTTTGTCATCATGCGTCTGCAAGGCATCAATGCGAATATCATGTCGTTGGGTGGTATTGCCATTGCCATCGGTGCCATGGTCGATGCGACCATTGTCATCATCGAAAATGTACACAAGCACCTTGAGCGCGCCGCGGCACAGGGCATCAGCCGGCTGGAGGCGGTACAGAATGCCACCGTCGAAGTCGGCTCACCGCTATTCTTTTCATTGCTGATCATCACCCTGAGTTTTTTGCCGGTCTTTACCCTGGAAGCCCAGGAAGCACGGTTGTTCGCACCACTGGCTTTTACCAAAACCTATGCCATGGCGGCTGCCGCCGGGCTTTCGGTCACGCTGGTGCCTGCACTGGTGGCGTATTTGATCCGGGGCAGTGTGCGCCCTGAAGAACATAATCCAATTAACCGGGGCCTGATTCGCGTTTACCGGCCATTGATCGGCCGGACGTTGAACCATCCCTGGGCCACGATCGTTCTGGCCGGCTTGATGACCTGTACGATTTTATGGCCCCTGGACCAGCTCGGCAGCGAGTTCATGCCGGAAATGGACGAGGGTGATTTTCTGTATATGCCGACGACATTACCGGGTATTTCTGTCGGCAAGGCGCGTGAGCTGTTACAACAGACTGATCGCCTGATTCGCACGCTGCCGGAGGTCGATACCGTGTTCGGCAAGGTCGGGCGCGCGGAAACGGCAACCGACCCCGCGCCGCTGACCATGATTGAAACTGTCATCCGCCTGAAACCCAGGGATCAGTGGAGGGAGGGGATGACGATGGCAAAAATCCGTGACGAACTCGACAGGCGCGTACAGGTACCCAGCCTGCACAATGCCTGGTTGATGCCAATACGCACCCGGATCGACATGCAGTCCACGGGTATCAATACGCCGGTCGGCATCAAGATCGCCGGACCGGATCTGTCCGGCATCCAGGTGCTTGGCGAACAGCTGGAAGCAGTATTGCGCACGGTGCCGGGTACGCGCACTGTGCTGTCAGACCGTGCGGCCGGTGCACGTTATATCGACATCGATATCGACCGGTATGCAGCGGGCCATTATGGACTGAGTATTGCCGAGATCGAGGAAGCTGCCAGTATTGCCATTGCCGGCGAGGATATCAGCTGGACGGTTGAAGGGCGTGAGCGTTACCCGATCAATCTACGCTATCCGCGGCAATGGCGTGATTCCGTCAGCAAGCTCAAGGACCTGCCACTGGTCGTCACCGAAGATACACAGGTCCAGTTGCAGGACCTTGCGGAAATACGGATTGCCGATGGCCCGCCACTGATCAAGAGTGAAAACGGAAGAATCAACGGCTGGGTCTATGTGACGACGGACGGTCGCGACATCGGTTCTTATGTAGCCGACGCGCAACAGGCATTGCGGCAGCAGCTCAAACTGCCAGCGGGTTATACACTGCACTGGGTCGGTCAGTATCAGTACCTGCAACGCGCCATGGATCGTCTCCGGTACATTATACCGTTGACGCTGTTCATCATTCTTATCCTGCTGTACCTGAGTTTTCGCACACTGAGCGAAGCCTTGATGGTCATCCTGGCGGTGCCCCTGGCGCTGGTTGGTGGCGCCTGGCTGTTATGGGGGCTGGAATACCATCTGTCGGTGGCGGTGGCGGTCGGTTTTATTGCGCTGGCCGGTGTTGCGGCGGAATTTGGCGTGGTCATGCTGGTTTACCTGCGCGAGTCGATTAACCGAAATCGGCCGAAAAACGATGCAGAACTGCGCGCTGCCGTGATCGAGGGTGCGGTGAAGCGAGTTCGCCCGAAGGCGATGACGGCCGCCGTGATTATCGCCGGTTTGATGCCGGTTATGCTGGCCAGTGGTACGGGTTCGGAAGTCATGCGTCGTATTGCAGCGCCCATGGTTGGCGGCATGGTGACTGCACCGCTGGTCTCCATGTTATTGCTGCCGGTCATGTATTACCTGTGGTATAGAAACAGAATGCATAAAACAGCCAAATATTCTAAGGAGGCGTTATGAAACGGGTCTGTCGCTTGAGCTGGTTCGTGTTGTTGGTGCTGGCCTGCGGGCAGTCGGTGTTCGCCGGATCGGGGGAAGACAGGTTCCATGAAGGGGCGCAGTACCAGCGTATCGACCCGCCACTGCCTTTGACTGGGCATGAAAATAAAGTCGAGGTAGTGGAAATGTTTTTCTACGCCTGTCCACACTGCAATGAACTGGAGCCGAAAATGCAACGCTGGCTGAAGGACAAGCCGTATATCGATTTTCATCGAATGCCGGCCATTGTGGGGCCTTCCTGGGCGGACCAGGCGCGCGCCTATTATATGGCGGGGGAGCTGGGGCGTCTTGATGAATTGCACCCGCTTCTGTTCAAGGCGATCCATGAAGACGGAAAACAGATGTATAACGAGTATGCTGTGATTGACTTTTTTGTCAATCACGGTGTAACCCGTGAGAAGGCCCTGGAACTGTATTATTCGAACGAGATACTGGAGGCCGTCAATGACGCGCGTATCAAGACGATCAAGTATGGCCTGCGCGGTGTACCGGCCGTGATCGTCAATGGAAAATACAAGACTGCACCTTACTTTGTTCACAACCAGGAGGAGATGTTTGAGGTTCTGGACAGTCTGGTGGAGAAGGAGAGAAAGCAAAAAACGGTTGCAGACAAATTCCCGGAGTAACAGAACGAATTTAATGACGGAAAAGCGATGGAGGATAAGTGATGGAAGATAAAAAAAACGTACGCACCAGTAGAAACTGGATCGTGACCGCCCTGTTGGCATGTCTATTGTCATCGGTAGCACAGGCTGTCACATTTGTCCCCTACCCGGGGAAGCGAGAGGTGACTGTCGCAAGGATAGAAGCGCCCGATCTGGTTTTTGTAACCTTCAATACTGATGCAACCGGATTCTTCCGCACCATCGGGATAAAGTTGCCTGGTCTTGTGGTCGCCCGGGATACCCCGCAGGCTGATGCGTGCGAACGTGAAGCGGCGAAAAGAGCACTGGGCTTCACACAGAAATTTCTGGACAGTGCGAAAAAGATCTATGTGCAGGACATGCGTATGGAAAACACTGCCGATGAAATTGCGGTTTCACCGATATTGACAGACAAGGGAAGTTTGTCGGCAGCGTTGATAAAGGAAGGACTGGCGCGTCCGGACAGTGTGGATCCTGACACCTCATGGTGCAAGTAGGAGGAGCTTGTTATGAAGACATATCTGAAAATGTCTGTTGTTCTGTTTCTGTTAATGACCGGGGGCAGTGTGTCCGCTGCGCAAGAAGGGGCGTTAAAAAACAAACCGGTCGAAGGCACGCAAGGCTACCGTGACGAGATATACCGTCCGCCAGAGCCTTATAAAGGCCCCCCGCGCACGGGCGCACAGGTTTATGCCTACCGGTGTGCAGCCTGTCACGCCAAGACCACACAAGGTGCCCCCATGCCCGGCGATGATATCGAATGGAGGATTCGCGCCCGGCAGGGGATGAAAGTCCTTATGCAGCATACCATAAACGGGTACAAGCAGCTGTTGATGCCGGCACGTGGCGGCTGCCTCAATTGCAGTGATGCGGAGCTGAAAGCGGCTGTGATCTATATGCTGGAACGAAGTGGCATCAAACAGCCGTCCTGATGGTATGGAAGGACCGGATTATCGACCACTGGAGTCTGCTGCCGGATGGCTGAACACCTGGTAGACGAACCGGCCAAACAGGACCACTACCGGTTGTTTGCCGGCCTCTTTGTATTGTCGGGTATCAGTGGGCTGGTTTACCAGGTTGTCTGGGCGCGCAAACTGCAGGTCGCCTTTGGTGTAAACCTGTTTGCCATTGCCGCCGTGCTGGCGGCGTATTTTCTTGGCATGGCGCTGGGTTCCTGGCTGGGTGGCAAATACAGCGATCGCACTGCCCGTCCGCTTCTCGCCTATGCGCTGATCGAAATCGGTATTGGCGTCACGGCGTTTATTGTTACGCCCTTTGTCGATCAGCTTAATCTGGTGTTGCAACCTTTCAGCGAGCTGCTGAATCATCACTTTTATCTGTTGCAGGCAGCGCGCTTCCTGCTGACGCTCGCCGTATTGATCATACCGACAACCTTGTTGGGGGCTACGGTCCCTTTCATAAACCGCGGGGTTGTGATACGGGATATACATATCGGCAATCGTATTGCGACATTATATGCAGCCAACACACTGGGGGCGGTGGTTGGTGTATTGTTCTCAGGGTTCTATCTGATTGAACACATTGGCCTGACACCTACTGCGCAGCTTGCCGCGGCACTGTCTGTCCTGGTCGGTCTGCTGGCCTGGTGGCTGGCCAGATATGTCGATCCTGTTCAGTTGCCGAAACCTGCTGCAAGTCAATCTTCCGGGATAAGTAAACCGCATCCGGCT
>JALVCM010000031.1 GCA_027010005.1 Thiohalobacter sp. | reverse complement strand
CCGTACCGGAGTGACCAAAGCCCTGTCGGCTGCCGCGGCCGAGGGTGACCGGTCCGAGAATGCCGAATACATCTACCGGAAAAAGGAACTGCGCGAAATCGACCGGCGCATCCGTTACCTGCAAAAGCGGCTGCCGGAATTGAAGGTGGTGTCCGACCCGCCGGCTGACCGGGAACGCATCTTTTTCGGCGCATGGGTGACCCTGGAGAATGACGAGGGGGAAGAAGTCACCTACCGCATTGTCGGTCCCGATGAATTTGACCCGGCCAAAGGCTGGATCAGCATGGATTCACCCATGGCGCGGGCGCTCATGAAGAAAACTGTAGACGATGAGGTAACGCTGCGCCTCGGCTTGCAGGATTCCGGCTACCTGGTGCTGGAGGTCAGCTATTCCGCACCGGATAATGATCAGGCATCCGGCAAGGCAAAATAGAAGGTTGCACCCCGGTTGACTTCACCCTCAGCCCAGACACGCCCCCCGTGTCGCTGGATAATACGTGAAACAATTGCCAGTCCTATACCTGTTCCTTCATATTCCCCCGAAGGATGCAGGCGTTGAAAAGCCCTGAAAAGCTTTTCTGAATGTGCCATGTCGAATCCCGCACCATTATCACGGACAAAATACACAGATTCGTCACCTTCGTTGTGCCCCGAAAAAGTGATCCTTGCCGTTTCTTCGTTGCTACTGTATTTGAGCGCGTTACCCAGCAGGTTCTCAAGCACAATACGTAGCAGCTTCCTGTCGCCTTTCACCGGTCCGGCGACATGAATTTCAAGATCAATCTTGCGGCCGGGGTACTGCCCTTCAAGGTTGTGCATGACATCCTCAACAAGGCGCTTCATATCAAAATTTTCCGGGTTAATCTTCTCACGACCGAGCCTTGACAGGTTCAGAAGATCATCGATCAACTCTCCCATTCGCTGGGCGTTGTAACGGATACGGTCGAGATGTTCGATACAATCAGAATCCAGCTTGCCTGCGCAGTCTTCAAGCAGCGCCAGGCTATAACCATCAATTGCCCGTAACGGCCCTCTCAGGTCATGGGATACTGAATAACTGAATGATTCCAGTTCCTGGTTACTGGCCCTCAGTTCTGCCGTGCGCTCATCTACCCGGACTTCCAGATTACCCCGGATCAGCTGGAGCTCCTTCAGTAATTTCCGGTAGCCACTGGCCAGCACACCCAGCTCATCGGTCGACAGGGGCAACAGCTCGGAGGGGTTGAGGCTGTCAACGGGGGCCTTACCCTCAACCATTCGGCTCAGGGGTGCGAGTGACTGGGCAAAACTGTGTACAAAAACCAGGCTGCCGGCGACAGCAAGCAATTCGAGTACCAGCCATACCAGGAAAGTCTCAAAGGTAAAAAACCCGGTCCGGGTCCAGTAATACTGGACCAGCATGGTATCGATCAACAATGGCACCAGTGCGCCGACCAGGAATATCTTTGTCCGGATAGAAACATGTGGCCGGGCAAGCTCCAGGTTCCCCAGGGCACGCCCGAACAGGTCCAGGATCAGGAAAAAAATCGGCAGCCCGACAATGATGGAAACAATCAGCGCAACGAGATGTATCCGGAACCAGTCGACAGGCTGGGCAACGTAATCCGTATAGAACTCGGCACTGAGGATAACCGAACCCGGTGCCAGTGCCAGGTAGACGAGAAATATACTCCAGAAATACAGCGGGAAACGCCGCATTCTGTCCAGCGCCAGCGCGGGGGAGGCCCCTGTAGCAGACGAAACATGGTCACAGACCGGCTGGATATAGCGGGGGAAGTACCAGACAGCAAATGCAAGCCAGCCCACGATGTAGAAGGGTTCAGTCGGGGTAAGCAGAATACCCAGCAGCTGTTGCGGGGTAAGTACCTTGATAAAAAGAATAAAGCCCAGGCCAATGACCGGCGGTAACAACCACGCTGCAAGTATCAGGCGCAAGAAGTTACGTCTGAAAACCCCGGGTGTAGTCATTATCGGGTGCTCCCTCCCCTGTTCCTTCGACTTTTTCTGCCGGCATTTCCGCGAGCATCCGGCAACCCGGTATGCTGAGTACGGAATGCCTTGCCCCTCACGGCCTTCCCCCGCCGCCCTTCCTGTGCCTCACCGGTGCCACGCGGCTGCCAGGCCGGTATGAGGTGCTTCTTGCCATTACCGATCAGGTCGGCACGACCCATCCGTTTCAGGGCATCGCGCAGCAAGGGCCAGTTGTTGGCATCATGATAACGCAGGAAAGCCTTGTGTAAACGACGCATGCGCAAGCCCTTGGGGACCGGCACCGTTTCACTGTGTCGGCGCACCCGGCGCAGCGGGTTTTTACCGGAATGATACATGGCTGTCGCCGTGGCCATGGGTGATGGCAGGAATGTCTGTACCTGGTCGGCACGAAAATCATTGTGCTTCAGCCACAGGGCGAGGTGCATCATATCTTCATCGGTCGTACCGGGATGTGCGGCGATGAAATAAGGAATCAGGTACTGCTTTTTGCCCGCTTCCCGGGTGTATTTCTCGAACATCGCCTTGAACGTGTCATATGCTCCCATGCCGGGCTTCATCATTTTCGACAGGGGGCCTGCTTCGGTATGCTCCGGTGCAATCTTCAGGTAACCCCCGACATGGTGCGTGACAAGCTCCCTGACGTACTCCGGGGACTTCACGGCCAGGTCGTAACGCAGGCCGGACGCCACCAGCACTTTCTTGATCCCCGGTAATTCACGCACACGCCGGTACAACCTGACCAGCGGTGCATGGTCCGTTTTAAGGTTGGAACAGATGCCGGGATATACGCAGGAGGGCTTGCGGCACGCCGCCTCGATCTTCGGGCTCTTGCAGGCCAGCCGGTACATATTGGCCGTCGGGCCGCCGACATCGGAAATGATCCCGGTAAAACCGGGCACGGTATCGCGGATAGTCTCGATTTCCCGCACGATGGAGTCTTCCGAGCGGTTCTGGATAATGCGCCCTTCGTGCTCGGTGATAGAACAGAACGTACACCCCCCGAAACAACCGCGCATGATATTGACCGAGAAACGGATCATCTCGTAGGCAGGAATACGTGCATTGTTATACATCACGTGCGGCTGCCGCGTGTAAGGCAGCTCAAAAACCCGGTCAAGCTCCCGGGTGGTCAACGGGATCGGTGGTGGATTCAGCCAGACATCACGCTTGCCGTGACGTTGCACGATGGCACGCGCATTGCCCGGGTTGGTTTCCAGATGCATGACGCGCGAGGCGTGGGCGTACAGCACCGGATCCTGTTTAACCGCCTCACAGGAAGGCATACGAATAACGCTGTGTTCACGATCGATCTTCGTGCGTCGCAGGACAGGAACACTGATTTCACCATCGACCGCTGCCACCACATCGCAGGCTTTGCTTTCCGCCTGAGAAGCATACGGATCGGGGTGCGCCTCAACCCTGCCGGGTGAATCAATCTCCTGCGAGTCGATCTCTGTCCAGCCTTCCGGCAATGTGTTGACCACAAATCCCGTGCCCCGAATATCGCGCAACTGCCCGACGGGTTCGCCGGCGGCCAGGCGGTGGGCAATCTCGACCACCTGGCGTTCGCCATTCCCGTACACCAGCAGGTCGGCCTTGGCATCCAGCAGTACCGAACGACGTACCTTGTCGGACCAGTAGTCATAGTGTGCAATGCGTCGCAGGCTGGCCTCGATGCCACCGATGACCAGCGGCACATCGGAAAAGGCCTCGCGGCAACGCTGTGCATACACCAGCACGGAACGATCCGGCCGGCTGCCGCCCTTCCCGCCCGGCGTATAGGCATCGTCAGAACGTATCTTGCGATCCGAGGTATACCGGTTAACCATGGAATCCATATTGCCGGCCGTGACACCCCAGAAAAGATTGGGCCGGCCCAGTCGCGCAAAATCATCGGCACTGGTCCAGTCCGGCTGGGCGATGATACCGACACGGAAGCCCTGTGCTTCCAGTACCCGGCCAATGACGGCCATGCCGAAACTGGGATGGTCGACATAGGCATCGCCTGTCACCAGGATAATGTCACAGGCATCCCAGCCGAGATCATCCATCTCTTCGCGTGTACAGGGCAACAAGGGGGCCGTGCCAAAGCGTTTCGCCCAGTAGGGCCGGTAGGAAAACAGGGATTTGGGGGGTTGCATGATGGTTTTAGGCCCGCGAAATAAACTCGCGCGTCTCACTGTTTACCTTGATGACTTCACCCGGCGTCAGGTATTCCGGCACCTGCACAATCAGCCCCGTGGCGAGCGTCGCCGGCTTGGTTCGCGCGGAAGACGATGCAGCCTTCATCCCTGGCGCACAGTCAGAGATTTCCAGCGCCACCGTGGCAGGCAACTCGATCGCCAGCACAGCACCTTCGGCAATCAGTGCGGTAATCCCTTCCAGGCCGTCACTCAGGAAATCCAGTTCATCCTCGAGTGCCTCGTCCGGCAAGGTGTACTGTTCGTAACTCTTGATGTCCATGAAAGTGCAACCATCGCCGTCGCGATACAGCATCTGTACCGCACACCGGGTCATATCCACCGGCTCGACCGACTCATCACCCTTGAAGCTGCGCTCGAATTTCTGGCGCGACACCAGGTCCTGTCCACGCACCTTGTACAGCGTACTGCCGCTGCGTGATGACGGGGACTGCACCTGGATGTGTTTCACCAGGATATTTTTGCCATCCAGCTGGAATACCATGCCTTTCCTGATTTCATTGGCTTTCATCGGGGAATTACTCTGCTGTAACCGGTAGATGACCCATTTTAACCCGGAAACCTGTGTGAGTGGGGGTAAAGTACTCAGGGAAACGCTTAATTCGTCATACCGGTGCATGCCGGTATCCATGCTGTTGAAACCACTGGATTACTCGCTTCGCTCGCCCTTCGGGCCGCCCTGCGGGCGTTCAACGCGCAAGCGCTTTTGTCTGGCATACGCCAGAATGATGGGAATGAATTAATCCGTTTCATCAGGGTTATGAATTCCCACGGATATCCTCTACCATAGCGCCGCTCGATTCTTTGAAGGACTATCCGTGCAGGAATTTATACCCGGGCAACGCTGGATCAGCGTTGCCGAAACACAAATGGGCCTTGGAACCGTATTATCGGTGGAGCACCGCACCGTGACCGTACTGTTCATGGCCACGGGCGAAACCCGTACCTATGCCCGCGAAACCGCACCTCTGACCCGCGTTCAGTTCGTCCCCGGTGATACCGTGATTGACGCAGACGGCAACGCCATGACTGTGGAACGCGTCGAGGAACACGACGGCCTGTTTACCTATAGCGGGCGTGATGAAAGCGGACAGCCCGCACAGATATCCGAGTCGCAGCTGAACAATTTCATGCAGCTCAACCGCCCGACCGAGCGGTTGTTCAACGGCCAGATCGACAGGAACAAGTGGTTCGAACTGCGCCACGAAACCCTGCAACACCTCAACCGGCTGACGCATTCGGACCTGCGTGGACTGACCGGTTGCCGTACCAGCCTTATCCCCCACCAGTTATATATTGCTCATGAAGTTTCGGGCCGTTATGCACCACGGGTACTGCTGGCCGACGAGGTCGGACTGGGCAAGACGATCGAAGCGGGACTGATCCTGCACCGTCAGCTGCTCACCGAGCGCGCCCACCGTGCACTCATCATCGTGCCGGAAAGCCTGGTCCACCAGTGGCTGGTGGAAATGCTGCGGCGTTTCAACCTGTTCTTCAGTGTATTTGATGCCGAACGCTGTGAG
>JALVCM010000030.1 GCA_027010005.1 Thiohalobacter sp. | reverse complement strand
CTACATTACCCGTGGCCGAGGCGTCACGATACACCGCAGTGACTGCCCCAACGTGCTGCGTCTGAAAGAAGAGGACCGTGAGCGCCTGATCGAGGTCGAGTGGGGCGCCTTGCCGGACCGTGTCTTCCCGGTAGATATCCGTATCCAGGCCTATGACCGGCCGGGTCTGTTGCGTGATGTTACCGCGGTGCTTGCCAACGACAAGATCAACGTTACAGGCATCAATACCAATACAGACGGGAAGGAGCTGATTGCGCGTATGGACCTGCACGTCGAGGTGACCGATATCGGGCAATTGAGTCGTATACTCAGTCGAATCGGCCAGTTGCCCAACATTATCGAGGTGCGCCGCAAGACCTGATACTGCCGGTAAATGGCGTCCCGGAGAGGAGTCGAACCTCCGACCTAGCGCTTAGGAGGCGCTTGCTCTATCCAGCTGAGCTACCGGGACTTTCCGCGGGCATACTAGCAAAGCCGGCGGGTGTCAGCTACAGCTGTTGTGCCTGGTCTGTTGTCAGCGTATCAGCTGCGGTCTATAGTCAGATGCATGAGCCTGCCGCGTGTCACATTGCTGCCGATCCTCGACGCCTCCGAGCCGTTGCGCAAACGGGCGCCGGCTGTCGATGAGAATGGCCGACCGTTATCGGATTTCATGGTCATCATCCCGGGCTTGCGCAAGAAATCACAGGCGCGTATCCAGCAGACCCTGAAAGAGATCCATCGTATCCTGGGCTGTTTTGGTGACACGGTGGTGTTTGCGGAACTGAACCTGAAGCTGAACCTGCTGTGGGTGTCGATCCGACCCGTGGCCGGGATCCGCCTGGAAATTACCGAGGCGTTGCGCCTGTCGATCCCGAACGCACGGCTGGTTTCTCATCTCTAGCGAACCCCGGAATAATTCAGAATTCACGTCATTGCAAGTCTAGCGAACCCCGGATTAATTCAGAATTCACGTCATTGCGAGCGAAGCGTGGCAATCTCACACTATGGAATCAGTCTGTTAGAGATTGCCGCGTCACTTCGTTCCTCGCCATGACGAATAATCAGGGGTCCCCTGGCGATATTTCCGCAAAAAAGGTAGGGAATACAGGCTTTCTAGCGTAAATCCTGGCCTCGAAACCGCGCAGGCTATTGATTGCCCGCGGCTTCGCAAGCACAATGCGCACCTGCATTTTCGGCCCGGGCAGACCTGCTGCCGAAAACCCCGATTTTATCTACCGTTCAAGAGGAACACGCAATGAAACTGATTCTTTTAGGTGCGCCGGGTGCCGGCAAGGGTACCGTGGCCAAGATGCTGACCGAGATGGATGGCTCTGTACAGATTTCCACCGGCGACATTCTGCGTGGCGCCGTACAGGCCGGCACCGAGCTGGGCAAGCAGGCCCAGGCCTACATGAATGCCGGCGACCTGGTGCCCGATGAACTGATCATGGGCATTATGGAAAAGCGCCTGCAGGAACCGGATTGTGAAAAGGGCTTTCTGCTCGATGGCTTCCCGCGCACCATTCCCCAGGCTGAGGCCCTCAATGTGCTGCTGGACAAGCTGGGTATCAAGCTCGATATGGCCGTCAACATCGATGTGCCGCGTGACGTGATCCTGGATCGCCTGACCACGCGTCGTACCTGTTCCAATCCTGATTGCCAGGCCATCTACAACGTCAAGAGCAATCCGCCCAAGGTTGAAGGTGTTTGCGACAAGTGTGGCAGTCCGGTGGTGCAGCGTGAAGACGAGACTGAAGAAGCGATCAGTCACCGCCTGGAAACCTACAACGAGAAGACTGCACCATTGATCGGTTTCTACGAGAATGAAGGTTTGTGTGTCACCGTCAGCGCCACCAACAGCGAAGACGTGATCAATGCTATCAAGGAACGCCTTGCGGCCTGATCATCCGGCACAGGTATTACCAGGTAACGGCGGCCCTCCGGGCCGCCGTTTTTTTATGCCTTTTCCTCGAGTGTCGACCAGTCCTTGCGCAGCTTGTCCAGTTCTTCCCGCCAGGCGTCGGCGTCGCCGTAATCCAGAAAATGGTCGGTCAGGTGGTGCGGATCCCGTGACCGCCGGGCATGCTTGATCGGGCACCAGTACTGTTCAGTACGCGCCGAAACTTCACGCACATATTCAGCTACACCGTTCCCGTAGCCACAGTACACGCAGTTGAGTTTTTCGATGGCGTTCAGGTAGGCCAGGTTGTGCCGGTCAATGACAATGTGATCCGAACGGCGTACCAGCGGAATGCCATACAGGCGGAAGCAGATGTGCTGGTAAAGCGTGACAGCAATGTCCAGTGCCAGAAAGGGGAAAAAAACACTGTAGATAATCGGTGCTGAAAGGAGGTGCCTGACACGGGCGTGGGTCAGGTAATACCAGGCACTGACCCGCTTGCGCTTGTGCAGGGCGCGCATGCCCTGTTCAAACCGTACCTTGCCGCGTTCCAGGTGGTAGTGGAATTGCTCACGCTTTTCCTGCAACAGGCGGTCGATTTCGACTTCGAGCTCTCTCTGCAGTTTGTAGAAACGTTCCAGCGCTTCATTCAGGCGATCGGTCGGCATGCGGTGCTCCCGGTTCAGGCGTGGGTGGTGTTGTCTGCCGGCCCGTGGACCGGGTTGCCGGCCTGTCGCCGGCGCTATAGTATCGTACGCATGATAACAGTTGTCCGCCCGGCAGGCGGGCACATCAAAACAACGGCGGAACGATCATGCCCGATGGTAGTGCAGGCAGAAATGACACGCGAGAACTGGTGGCCTGCCACCAGTGTGACGAGTTGCAGTACATCGGTGTGCTGGCGCCCGGCCAGTCGGTGCGCTGTTATCGATGCGATGCCTTGCTGGCGCGTAATCCCGCCGGTGGCCTGCTGTTACCCATCCTGCTGAATCTGGGTGCACTGCTGCTGATGCTGCTGGCCTATTTTCTGCCTTTTCTGACCCTTGAAATACAGGGGCGGTTGCAGACAACCACCTTGCCGGGGACGGCAAAGGCACTCTACGAGGCCGGTATGGGCGAGACCGGTATCGTGGTGTTGCTGACGACAGTGATTGGTCCGGTTGTACTGGTGACGGGTTCGCTTTATGTGCTGCTGGGTGTGAAGCTGTACAGGCCCTTACCCGGCCTGCGGCACATTATGGTGTGGATCGGCCACGTGCTGCCCTGGGGCATGCTGGATGTGTTCATGGTCGGTGTGCTGGTCGCGGCGGTCAAACTGTCCGATATGGCAAACCTGGTGGTGGGGCCTGCGTTGTATGCCTATGTGGCACTGATCGTGGTATCGACAGCGGCCCTGTCCCTGTTTGAGCCACATGTCATCTGGGCGCGGATGGACCGGATGGGGGTCTGGTACCGTGCGCGCTAGCTGTCTCGGGCTGGCCAGTTGCGCTGTCTGCAACCAGCTGATGCGCCTGCCGGCCAGGCGTACCGGTCTGTGTCCGCGTTGCGGTTCACAGGTGTATGTACGCAAGCCTGCCAGTCTGTCCAACAGCTGGGCCCTGCTGCTGGCAGCGGTCATTATGTATTTCCCGGCCAACCTGCTGCCGATCATGACGGTGATGTACCTGGGTTCGGGTCAGCCGGATACCATTATCAGCGGTGTGATTCGCCTGATGATGCACGGTGACTGGCCGATTGCACTGGTGGTGTTCGTGGCCAGTGTGCTGGTCCCCTTGCTGAAGATGATTGTACTGCTGTACCTGCTGCTGTCCGTACACCGGAAATCCACTTTTCGACGCCGGGAACGGACACGGCTGTATCGTATGACTGAACTGGTCGGGCGCTGGTCGATGGTGGATGTGTTTGTCGTTGCATTACTGGCGGCGCTGGTGCATCTCGGCGTGCTTGCCGATATTACGCCGGGCCCGGGTGCGCGGGCCTTTGCGGCGGTGGTTATTCTGACTATGTTGGCGGCCATGAGTTTCGACCCCCGGCTGATCTGGGACCGTGAGGAAGACTGTCAATGAGTGAAGCAGAGAAGCCCGGGATCCCCGATGACTTGCCGGAAGCCGTGGTGGACGAGTGGGGCAGGCGCTTTCCCGTTGTCTGGCTGTTACCACTGATCGCACTGTTGATTGGTGGCTGGCTGGTAGTCAAGGCGATTGTCGAGAAGGGCCCGGAGGTGGTGATCCAGTTCCAGACCGCGGAAGGTATTGAGGAAGGCAAGACACTGGTCAAGTACCGCGATGTAATTGTCGGCAAGGTAAAGACGGTTCGTTTTGCAGAGGACCTTACGCACGTTCTGGTGACCGCTGAAATGGTACCGGGCATGGAGCGCCACCTGATCGAGTCGACACGCTTCTGGGTGGTGCGGCCACGCGTGGATTCCGGTGAGATCAGTGGCCTGGGTACCCTGATCAGTGGTGCCTATGTCGCGATGGATCCCGGCAAGGAGGGAGACGAGACTCAGGAGTTCGTCGGGCTGGAAACACCGCCGGTTATCAAGTCGAACGAGCGTGGTACGGTCTACCACCTGCGCGCGGAAAAGGCCTCGTCACTGTCAGTAGGTGCGCCGGTCTACTATCGGCAGATAGCCGTCGGGCAGGTGACCGGTTATCGTCTGGCCAAAGACCATGCATTTGTCGATGTCGATGTGTTTATCGAGGCGCCTCATGATTACTATGTGCGCAAGGGCTCGCGTTTCTGGAATGTCGGTGGCGTGGATGTGTCGATTGATCCCGAGGGTGTCAGGGTTGAACTGGAATCGTTTGCTTCACTGATATCGGGGGGCATTGCTTTTGAAACACCCTTGTCCCTGAGTAATGGCGAACAGGCGCCGGAAGATACGGTTTTCCGGTTGTACCCGAACTATGCGCGTACCCGGGAAAAACCGGTTTCCCGGGGGTACCGTTACCGGGTCGATCTGTCGGGTGATGTCCGGGGGCTTCAGGTCAGTGCGCCGGTGGAACTGATGGGTGTGCGTGTCGGAACTGTGATGGAAATAGATCCCTATCTTGACCTGAAAGGAAAACAGGCAAGACGGACGATCTTCGTTGAACTGGAAGCGGAAAAAATGCTGCGTACCGAAGCGCGTGACGGACTCAAGGGTGATCAACTTGAAAAGGCTGTCGAGTCGCGAGTCGAGGACCTGCTTGCACGGGGACTGAGGGCCCGACTGGAAACAACCAACCTGTTAACCGGTCAGAAGATTATTGACCTGGACCTGATGGCGGATGTTAAACCGGTAAAGCTGACATCACTGGACGGGTATCCCGTATTGCCTGCAGCACCGGGCGAGCTCGAACAACTGGGTGAGGCATTGACACAGACACTGGCGAAACTGGAGAAGCTGCCGCTGGACCGCATGGTGCGTAATGCCGACCAGATGATGGTCTCGCTGGACAAGCTGGCGCAGGCGGCCGGCAAGGCGCTGCCGTCTCTGCTGGAAAATACCCACGAGGCGCTCGATGCAACCGATGAAGCCATGCGTGGTGTCGATGCACTGGTTTCGGAAGAAGGGGCGCTGGGTACGGAATTTTATGCGGCCGTGCGTGAGTTACAGCTGGCGGCCCGTGCCGTGCGTTTAATGGCCGAGTACCTGGAACGGCACCCGGAATCCCTGCTCAAGGGCAAGGAAAACGCGCCATGATAAGGAAAACGGGGTCTGTCCGGGCTGTCTTCCTGCTGCTGGTGGCGGGCTGGCTTTCGGCCTGTACGCTGGGCGGCACCACGCCACCGTCCAGGTTCTATGTGCTCACTGCCGGGCCGGCCAGCCTGTTGAACGGGGAGCTGCCCGTCACGGTCTCACTGGGGC
>JALVCM010000029.1 GCA_027010005.1 Thiohalobacter sp. | reverse complement strand
GACCCTGCCACGGGTCAATGGCCACGGGGCCGAGCCATCACATTCCACTATCCGCGAAACCTTCCGCGCCATGACCCGGCAACCGTTTGCGGGCCGGCGTCCCGAACCTTGCAAACCGGGTGCGGCGGCACATGAAGAAAAGCAGATTCGTGTCCTGCAGCTGATCAATGCATACCGGTTTCGTGCGCACCAGGTAGCCGATATTGACCCATTGGGATTACGTGAAAAACCGGACCTTGCAGAACTGACGCCTGAATTTCACGGTCTCGGGAAGGCAGACCTGGATGCCGTATTCGATACCGGCTCACTGGCCATTGGCGAGCGGGCCAGCTTGCGCGATATTGTCGGGAAACTCCGGGAAATCTACTGCGGCAGTGTCGGCGCCGAGTATATGCATATCACCGAAACACAGGAAAAACGCTGGATACAGGAGCGTATCGAGCGTGCGGGTGGGCGGCCTGCACTGGAAGCCGATGCCCGTTTGCACATCCTGCAACGCCTGACGGCGGCAGAAGGACTGGAGCGCTACCTGCATACCCGGTATGTCGGGCAGAAGCGGTTTTCACTGGAAGGTGGCGATGCGCTGATCCCGTTACTCGATGAACTGATCCGGCGGGGTGCCACGCACGGTGTGAAAGAGACCAGTATCGGTATGGCGCACCGTGGCCGGCTGAATGTGCTGATCAATATTGTGGGCAAGACGGCGGCTGAACTGTTCGAGGAGTTTGAAGGCAAGGCCGGCAAGCAGTTTAACGGTTCCGGCGATGTGAAATACCACCAGGGGTTTTCATCGGACCTGCGGACTGATAATGGCAGGGTACACATTAACCTGGCTTTCAACCCGTCCCACCTGGAAATCGTCGGGCCGGTCGTGGAAGGTTCGGTGCGTGCACGGCAGCAGCGAAGTGGTGACGATGAAGGCCGGCGTGTTGTGCCAATCCTGATTCATGGTGATGCGGCATTTGCGGGGCAGGGCGTGGTGATGGAAACCATCAATATGTCACAGTCGCGTGGTTATTCCACCAAGGGAACCGTGCATATCGTGGTCAACAACCAGATCGGTTTTACGACCAGCAGTCAGAAGGATGCACGCTCCACCCAGTACTGCACAGACATTGCCAAGATGGTCAATGCGCCTATTCTTCATGTCAACGGTGACGACCCGGATGCGGTGATTGCCGTGACACAGCTGGCACTGGATTACCGGATGAGTTTCCACAAGGACGTGGTGATAGACCTGGTCTGTTACCGCCGTCATGGCCACAGCGAGGCCGATGAGCCGACGGCCACCCAGCCGGTGATGTATGCGGCCATTCGTGACCACAAAACACCGCGCGCCCTGTACGCGGAGCGCCTGGTAAAAGAGGGCGTGTGTGACGAGGCTGTGCCGAAACAGCTGATGGACGCCTATCGTGACCGTCTCGATCGCGGTGAGACCGCCGTCGACGGGTTGATGACAAAGGAAGAAGCGCGCTATCCCTGGGCCGTTGACTGGGAGCCTTACCTGGCCCAGGCCTGTACGGCATTTCTCGATACTACCGTATCGATTGAGCGGCTGCGCCAGTTGTGGCGCAGCCTGGATCATGTGCCGGACGGTTTCGAGTTGAACCCGAACGTGGCCAAGATCATCAGCAACCGGCGCAAGATGGCAGCCGGTGCCCTGCCGATAGACTGGGGCTTTGCCGAAACCCTGGCCTATGCCTCGCTGGTTGACGAGGGCTACCCGGTGCGCCTGTCCGGGCAGGACAGCGGTCGGGGGACATTTTTCCACCGTCATGCCGTGCTGCACTGTCAGAAAGACGGTTCGACCTACATTCCGCTGCGCAATATCCGTGAGGGGCAGGCCAATTTCCTGGTGATCAATTCACTGTTGTCGGAAGAGGCGGTGCTGGCTTTCGAGTATGGTTACGCGACCACGGACCCGAACACCCTGGTGATCTGGGAGGCACAGTTTGGCGACTTTGCCAACAATGCGCAGGTGGTCATCGACCAGTTCATCAGCGCCGGGGAACAGAAATGGAACCGGTTGTGTGGTCTGGTGATGCTGTTGCCACATGGACTGGAAGGCCAGGGACCGGAGCATTCCTCGGCGCGGCTGGAGCGTTACCTGCAACTGTGTGCCGAGCACAATATGCAGGTCTGCGTACCGACCACACCGGCACAGATCTTCCACCTGCTGCGTCGCCAGGTCATGCTCGAATGCCGCAAACCACTGATTGTCATGTCACCTAAAAGCCTGTTAAGGCATCGTCTTGCCGTCAATACACTGGAAGACCTCAGTGAAGGTGAATTCCAGCCGGTGATTCCCGAGGTGGATGCGTTAGCAGAAAAGACTGTCAGGCGCGTGCTGTTGTGTAGCGGAAAGGTCTACTACGAGTTGCTGGAAAAGCGCCGCGAGCAGCAGATCGAGGATGTTGCCATTGTGCGTGTCGAGCGCCTGTACCCGTTCCCCGAGGCACAGCTGAGCAAACAGCTGGAACGCTACCCGAATGCCGATGAAATTATCTGGTGCCAGGAAGAGCCGCAGAACCAGGGCGCGTGGTTCTCGATCCAGCACCACCTGCATGCGACACTGCCGGACCCTGCACTATTGCGCTACGTGGGCCGGCCGTTCTCTGCTGCACCGGCAGTCGGCTATGCCTGGCTGCATTTGCAGCAACAGCACCGGCTGATATCAGAAGCCCTGGGGCTTGAACCCGAAATTACACAAACCGATAGCTGAAGGGATACACGATGTCGATTGAACTCAAGGTGCCTGTTTTCCCCGAATCCGTTTCCGACGGGACCATCCTGTCCTGGAACAAACAGCCCGGTGACCCGGTACAACGTGACGAGTCACTGGTAGAGATTGAAACAGACAAGGTCGTATTTGAAGTCCCGGCACCCAAAGATGGTGTGCTGGAAGAGATCCTTGAAGAGGCCGGTGCCGTGGTCACCTCGGGACAGGTGATCGGGCGCATGCGCGAGGAGGCCGTGGATGTTTCTGTGGAAGAGCCGGAAACGGCCAGTGCAGCGGCAACAGAAACGCAGGCAGAGGCCCCTTTTGCTACACCGGCAGCAAGAAAACTGATTGAAGAAAACGGACTGGACATCCATACCATTCCCGCTTCGGGTAACAGTAACCGCATTCTCAAGGAAGACGTGCTGGCGGTGCTGGAAACAGCGCCTGACACAGCCCGTGGCAAGTCCACCGAAAAAGTAACCGCCGAGACGCCTGTTGAAACAGCACCCGCACCGGTACCGGGTGAATCAGCGTCTGTAAACGGCGACCGACCGGAACAACGTGTGCCCATGACGCGCCTGCGTGCACGCATTGCCGAACGGTTACTGGAGGCCCAGCGTAATGCAGCCATTCTGACGACCTTCAACGAGGTCAATATGCAACCGGTCATGGACCTGCGCAGCCGTCACCGTGATGCGTTTGAAAAACGCTACGGCGTTCGGCTCGGTTTCATGTCCTTCTTTGTCAAGGCGGCCATCGAGGGTCTGCGCCGCTTTCCGGAACTCAATGCCTCCATCGACGGAACAGATATTGTTTACCACGGCTTCTTTGATATCGGGGTTGCGGTATCGTCACCTCGCGGCCTGGTCGTTCCCATACTGCGTGATGCCGATCGCATGGCCATGGCGGATGTCGAGATTCAGATTCGTGACTATGCAGGCAAGGCGCGGGATGGCCACCTGTCACTGGAAGACATCACCGGCGGGACCTTTACCCTGACCAATGGCGGTGTCTTCGGGTCCCTGTTATCTACGCCCATCCTGAACCCGCCGCAAAGTGGCATACTGGGCCTGCACAAGATTCAGGAGCGACCGGTGGCGGAAAATGGCGAGGTCGTTATCCGGCCCATGATGAATATCGCGCTTTCCTATGATCACCGGCTGGTCGACGGGCGCGAGGCCGTTCAGTTTCTGGTGACCGTCAAGGACATGCTTGAGGACCCGGCACGACTGATGCTGGGCGTGTGACGCAGATGTCAGAAGAATACCAGGTGATTGTTGTGGGTGCGGGGCCGGCCGGTTATGTGGCTGCGATTCGCTGTGCGCAACTCGGGTTAAAGACAGCCTGTATCGATGACTGGACCGGTCCGGACGGAAAACCGGCACTGGGTGGGACCTGTCTCAATGTCGGCTGTATTCCTTCAAAAGCATTGCTTGAGTCCTCGGAACAATATGCACATGCCCGGGAGGGGATGGAGGAACGCGGTATCCGTGTCGCTGACGTCAGTCTCGATCTCGATGGCATGATGCAGCACAAGCAACGTGTGGTGCAGGAGCTGACCCAGGGTATTGCCCAGCTGTTCAAGGCCAACGGTGTGACACCTGTACAGGGGCGTGCCCGGCTGGTGGCAGAACGGCAGGTCGTGGTTGTGCAGGGTGATGATGAAATCACATTGCGCGCCGGGAATATCATCCTGGCCCCCGGTTCTTCACCGGTCCAGCTGTCCGGTATCGCGCAGGACGGCAAGTATATTGTGGACTCATCCGGTGCGCTGGCGTTCGACGACGTGCCGGCCCGCCTGGGTATTATCGGCGCTGGCGTCATCGGCCTGGAACTGGGCAGTGTATGGAAACGGCTTGGCAGCGAACAGGTTGTGTTGCTGGAGGCGCAGGACAGTTTCCTGCCCATTGCCGATGCACAGGTGGCAACACAGGCACTGCGCAGTTTTACCGGGCAGGGTCTGGATATACGGCTGGGCAGTCGTGTGACAGCCTGTACGGTAAAAGACAGTGAGGTTGAACTGGATTACCAGGATGCGGATGGCGAACACACCATGCAGTTCGATCGTCTTGTTGTCGCGGTAGGACGTCACCCCAATACGGAAAACCTGGCCTCGGACGAATCCGGCCTGCTGCTCGACGAATGGGGGTTTATCCACGTCGACGAACAGTGCTCGACGAACCTGCCGGGCGTGTGGGCCATCGGTGATGCCGTACGCGGCCCCATGCTGGCGCACAAGGGCTCTGAAGAAGGGTTGATGGTAGCCGAACAGATTGCCGGTCATGTGGCACACATCGACTACAACACCATTCCCTCGGTAATCTATACACAGCCGGAGATTGCCTGGGCAGGCCAGACCGAACAGGCACTTCATGCCACCGGTGTTGCTTTCCGCAGCGGCTTGTTTCCGTTTGCCGCCAATGGCCGGGCGCGTGCCTCCGGTCATACGGAAGGATTCATCAAGGTACTGGCAGATGAAAAGACTGACCGCCTGCTGGGGGTGCATATCATTGGGCCACAGGCCTCGGAGCTGGTGGCCGAAGCGGTTATTGCCATGCAACTGGGTAGCAGCGCAGAAGACATTGCCTTGACCGTTTTTGCCCACCCGACCCTGTCGGAGTCATTCCACGAAGCAGCGCTGGCATTACACGGGCGCGCACTGCACATCGCACCGGCGCGGCGCAGAAAACAGAAAAACAACTGACTCCGGCTGTAGGGATTCGCACGGGTACGGGGTTTCTGGGAGAATCCCGGCATGAGCTGCGAGCAGAAACCCGCTACACCACACACGCCGACCGGGGTCGATGAAAGTATCGATGCCCTGTGGCGGTCAGCGCGTGAACAGTTTCAGCGCCGCCTGGTATGGCTGAGTGGTGAAGCACCGGAGGTGTGTGCACAGGCTGCGCGGTGGATACAGCGACAGCCAGGTCTTGCCATTCACTGGCACGGAGATGGCGCACCTGCCGGTGTGCAGGCCAGTCACGGGCGTGAAGCTTTCCGGCACCTCGGCCAGGAATGTGGGGTACTGGTTT
>JALVCM010000028.1 GCA_027010005.1 Thiohalobacter sp. | reverse complement strand
ATTTCCTGGTCCTGTGAACAGGCGTGCAATACCTTGGTGATCGAGGTATCGAACAACAGCTTGTACAGGGGCTCCAGATTCTCGATCGCCAGCGGGTCGATACAGGCGCAACGTTCCGGTACACCGATCTGGACCAGGCAAAGTTTCGGGTAGTAGGTTTTCTCGCGGATAAACTCGGTATCCAGCGCCAGCCATTCACAGCCTTCGAGTGAGCCACAGAATTCAGCCAGGGCTTCCGGCGTATCGATAAACTCCATCACCGGATGGGTACGGTCTCCGCCTGTCATGCGTAAATCAATTGACCGGCAGCTTTGCCCGCAGGGCATCGCGGTCAAACCACCAGGTCTCGCCGACCAGCACATCCACGATAAGCCCCAGGCGCTTGAACAGCTCGGGAATATCATTGAGCTGGTACATCTCGATCCACGTATTCAGGGTTTCCTGGTCTTCGATACCGCGCTGGCGTTTGGCAACACGTGCAATCATCTGGGTGGTCAGAAAGCCGAGACTTTTCTTTTCCTCACCCTCGGTGCGCAAGTCGACAATATAGTGCGCCACCATCGCGGCGACAGCGGCACCGTCCGAATCGGCCGGTGTTTCATCGATCACGTGGTTGAGCAGGGTCACCGTGGACTGTGCCTTGACCGGGTAAGTGACCGCCAGCCAGATACCCTGCCCCAGCGCACTGATCGAATCCTTCTGTTCACACTGGTAAAGAATGTCGGCCGTTTCAACCGCATCCTGCCAGTGTTCGTAATCGACAAAGACACTGAAAGCCTCGCGGGCGTACTGCCAGGCCTCATCGCCCAGGCCCAGCCCGAGCAACGGTTCTGCGACATCCAGCAGGGCGCGGGCACGGTCAACAGGAATGCTGTCGTCCGGCATGGTCCGGAGCCGCTTTTGCGCTGCTGCCAGTACTTCGCGAATCTCCTGAATGGATTCACTCTGGTCAATGCCCTTAATAGCACTCTGAATATTACTGGAAGAATGACTCATAAATTGAATTTGTCAGATATATCTGACACTTGATGGCCAAAAGAAAACATTATACGTTTTTTTTCGGCGCAATTTGGAAATCCCTCGTCTTGTCACCGGATTTCATCAATATCAATCCTTCCTAATATTGACAGAACAGGCGCCATAGACGTATATTTGACACATAGACAAGGGTCATTCTCTATCGAGTACCGGGGTACCTTGCTATGGGCAAATATAACGACTAAATATAAGGGGCAGCCATGAAAAAGCTCAACAACAATGAAGAATCGATTAAAAATAACCGCAGGGCATTCCTGAAGAAAGCAGGCAAATACGCCGTGTATACCCCACCCGCCATGATGCTGCTGATGCATCCCAGCGCCAACGCGGTGATGCGATCTGCCATGGGCGGTTGTAACAATGGTGTGGGTAATGGTCCGGATTGCCTCCCGCCAGGCATCGAAAGGAATGGCAAGGGTTATCTGGATAACGATGACCACGGTGGCGTACCCGGCGGCCCGCAAAACAGGGGCGGTTTCAGGTAATCACTGACATCCTGCCGGTGCTCAGTAATACCTTGCCTGGCGACAGGGTTGTGGCCAGGAAGGTGTTTTACTTTCCAGTCCTGTAAAACCGAAACATTTGAAACACCATCCCCTTCCTCCTGTTTCCTTCAGCACACATTCCTTTCAGCTCGACGATGAGATCGTACTGTTCTCCGAACAGACCCGGCGCCTGTTCCGACTGAATAATACCGCTGCATTCATCTGGCGCGGCTGTGAAGAGGGACTTGAACAGGACGACATCATTGATGCGTTGAGCGAGACCTTTGATCTATCCAGGCAATCCGTCAAAAATGATGTGGACTCGATACTTTCTGAATGGACAAGACAGGGCTTTCTTGGTGCAGACACAGTCTTCGGCTCAGATCAGCCGGATACGGACATAGAGCCGTCACCAACAGATTTACCACAACCGTTAACCCGCACTGACAACTACCCGCTCGAAGGGTACTACCAGCTTCCGGGGACAGGATTCCGCTTCCGTTACGCCTCCGCCAGCCTGGCGGATATCGCCAGATCCGTGCTGGGTCACCTGGAAGTACCCGAAATACAGAATATCGATATCACGGTGGATGTATACCAGGATGCCAGTGGTTTTTACCTGCTCCGCGAAAATGGGATTACCCGCTATTGCACCGGGGAAGATGAGCTCGCCCCCTTACTGCACGGGTTCGTACTGTCCAGCACCTATTCAGCAACAAAGTGCCTGCTTGCCATACACGCCGCTGCGGTCAGCAACGGGGAAACCTGCCTGGTGTTCCCCGCCCTGCCGGGCAGCGGAAAATCCACCCTGGCAGCCGCATTGATCGCCTCGGGTTACGGGTATTGCACCGACGAGCTGGTATTGCTGCAAGCGCAGACACACCACGTACAGGCCATCGCCATGGCACCTGCCATCAAGGCAGGGTCATGGGAGGTACTGAAGACGTACTACCCGGGTATCGAAAACCTCCCGGTATACACGCGTCCTGACACACAGAAAGTCCGCTACCTGCAACCGGAAAAGCACCAGCTTCCCCGTGATATGGCACAACAGTACCAGGTACAGGCCCTGCTATTCCCTGCCTACCAGGCAGGCGCACAACCTGCCCTGACACCGGTTTCACCTGCCGATGCCCTGTGCCGTATGACAGACGCAGGGACCGATATAAAAGGTGGTCTGGATCTTTCTCACGTGACAGATATTATCGACTGGATTGGCGGGATAGACAGTTACGAGCTTCGCTACAGTGATCTGGATGATGCCATCACACATGTCAGGACCCTGTTACCGTGAACACCAGACTCCTGGCATTTGATTTCCTGGCAGGCATTCTCCGGAATGAGCAACCTTCAGAACACACCGTAGACAATCTTCGTATCCAGATCCGTACCGGGCAACCGGACTGGGAACATATCGTCAGCCTGGCGAACGACTACCTGCTGACCCCCGCGATGTGGCTGGCACTGAAACACAAACATCTTATCGATGACTTGCCCGGTGAACTGGCGGACTATCTTGGTGATCTTTACCAGTTGAACGTTGAACGTAACCGGAATTTACGTGCCCAGTTGCTGGAAGCTGTCCGGCAACTCAACCAGTGCGGCATCACACCCATCCTTCTCAAGGGTGCCAAACACCTTGTCACCGATATCTATTCTGGCTCCGGCGCTCGTGTTATGACAGATCTTGATCTCCTGGTTCCGCGAGAGAACATTACCGCTTCTCTGGACGCACTGCGCAAACCGGGTTACAAGCCTGTTGAAGATAAACAGGGTGACTACCATGAGGAACACCATCATTGCCCACCCCTGTTTCGGCCCGGAGACTATGGCACCCTAGAAATTCACCGCAGGCTCGCTGAATATCCCTACGAACGGGTGCTGCCAACAGAACAGGTCATTGCCGAAGCAGAACCACTGGTTATAGAAGAGGCCAGTATGAAAATACTGTCTCCGACACACCGGGTGTTACACAATATTGTTCACAGCCAGTTGATCAACCACCTGTATGACAACGGAATCATCCCGCTCCGTTCACTCCATGAGGTGGCTTCAGAACAATCCGCACATCCCGACCAGGTTGACTGGGAAACGATAAAAAGACATATGAATGCCCAACAGAGAGGCCGGGTGTTGAACAGCTATCTGTTTATGGAAAACAGACTGTTTTCGATGCCCTTGCCTCACGGGTTGCACCCGGGCACAACGAGCCGCCTCTATTACCAACGCTGTCGTGCACAGCTTGCCAGTGAGACAATTCACAGGTGGGGATTACGTTACGGGCGCTATTCCGCAGATATGCTGAATGAGCGATACGAATGTGGATACGGGTGGCTGGCGATCAACCGGGCACGCTTGCGAAGGCTGTCCGAAAAACTGTCTAGTGACTGAACGTCCGTGGCTATCCCGTAACGACAGATTCTGCCGGTTCATTTTCCTTCTCCCGGGAACCGTTATAAATAAAAGCGGCTGCGATTAAAGAAAGGCAAAAAGGTGAAAAAACATAATAGCTCTCACCAACAAAGAACATCATTAACATGCCAAAAGATATGGCACTAAGAATAAAGCCCCTTAATAGCCTGCGAAGTGCCAGGAAATAGGAACCAAACAGGAACAAGGTAAACGGAAGACCATATATCGCAAGTGATATGGTAATTCCGTTTGAAGAAAACTGTCCTTCACGTATCAGGCCTATTGCACTAACCATCTTACTGTATGTGTCATATCCCACACCAAAGATATTCCTCCTGAATATCTCCATATCCACTAGCGCATCAAAACTTCTCAGGTTACTTGAATCGGTAATATCCTTGACATCCAGCAAATCTTCTATCTTGGCGAAAATAACTTCCTGGAACTGCGCGGAGAACAGCAGGGCTACAGCAACCAGCACACTGACCAGGGCAAGTTTTGCGTTTGCACTGATAACGGTGCTCTCCATGAGAAACAACCCGAACATGGTAGCAAAGATAAGGAAACCGGTCGTCGAAAATGTCGTGATCAGCGCTGAAAGAAGTATCGCGATATATATCCATTGTTGTTTCTGAGTGAAACGTGTTTTTAACAGGAGCAACATAAATAATGCTACATTCAGAAATATCTGGTATGCGCCTGGCTCGTAGAAAATCGAGTTATTCCTGTCGATATGGTGCCTGAAACCAAATACATAAAGAAAGCCTTCATAACCTTCATAGCCACCCATGCCGACCGAGGGTAATGCACGGTAGGCAGTACCAAGCAGGTTGGTAGAATCGACAAGATAGCCAAATAAACTTATCGCTGCGAGTACTACAACGACTTTCACGTATGTCTCCGTGAACTCATGCCCTACTATTTTCAGGATGAAATACGCCAGAACCAGTTTCAGTGTCGAAGCCACTACCGAAGTCACCGAAAGGCTTCCGCCTGTATACAGATGAATAATCAGCAGAAACCCCGAGAAGACTGTTACGTACAATACAAAACGGTTACTTATAGTCCTGTCTGTATAAAACAGCCATATCACAAACGTACCCAAAAAGGCGACAACCAGGAGGGTGTCGGAACTCAGCATGAACCGCTGACTGCCGCTGACAAACAAAAGCAGGTAGACAAGAGCAATCTTCAACCAGGGTTTTTCGGATTTCACGCGCAGGCTACCTGCCGGGTCAACCCATCAAAACTGATTCAGCACTGCGCCCACTACAGGCGCACTTGCCTTATCAAGTGTTGATGTTAGG
>JALVCM010000027.1 GCA_027010005.1 Thiohalobacter sp. | reverse complement strand
CAGACCGTGAACAGGGTGTTGGGAGCGGCATCCTTGACCTCGACTTCAACTTCGCTGGAGCTGCCTTTCTGTTTTACTTCAAGTTCGGCGGTTGCCCCCTGCCATGCATTTCCGCTGGGATCCTGCGGGCAATTGGCCTCGACCGTATCACCACTTCCACTGGTGGAACCCGGCCCCCTGCGTGACATGTCATCATCAATTACATTAGAACCGGCCATTGCTGCACTGGAGGCCATACCCATGGTCAGTAACGCAGCAGAAAGTATTGTCATATTATGTTTTAGCATCGTTCCATACCCTCATATATTTGTTAATTGTCACATCATTGTTGAACATTCCCGATGAACGCTGCCTGGCTCCATACCAGGCAACGTTCCGGAAATACCTCCGTACTATGGATCTACTTACTGAACAAATGCTTCGTGAATGACCATCAGCATGCGTGGATCAACGAAGTCGGTACTGCCAGTGACGTTGTTACGACCCAGATAGGTAGCAATCGGCTGGGCACAACCGGAGTTGACACCACCTGGGCCATAGGTGCTCTGGGCACCTGTCTGCTCACCGGTGCAAGTACCGTCCTGTGCATCAGCATCTTCCGGCAGGATCGAGTACTCACCGACACCACCACCCTGAACAAAGCATTCAGCCGGCGGTACAGACCCGGTAACTGCACAACCCGGATTGAATGCCGATGCGGCAATCAACAGTGTCTCGACGTCACAGGCTGTGCCATCAGGACCGGGGCCACCGATATTGTCACAGGCCACTGCGGACATGCGGTTGGGACGAATACCGGCAATAACGTTCACACCAGGATCGAGACCGATGGTGCGCGAAGGGAAGTCATCACCCCAATCCACAACCTGAACCTTCTGGCGGAACACGCTCGGATTACAACCACCCGGTGTTCCGGGAACTTCACCCTCGAGACAGTCACGTGAACGCTCACGATCGGTGACATAGATGGTGCCGTCCTCGTCGTAACCCCAGGCGCGCAATGAATCACGACGTGAAGGATCGTCAGCAGGTTTACCAGGACGCAGGTCGATCCAGCGCGTCACGACAGCACGGTTCTTGGACTTGCCGAGTTCAAAGATATCGTCGTTATCATCAGACTCATCACGCATTTCTTCACGACGATGGCCTTTCTTCTTGTCATCATCAGTCTTGGCTTTATTACAACCGACACCACAACTTTCTTTTTCAATACCGGCCTTCCAGTCAACCATGGCAATGGCGGCGCCGTGGAACATGCTCACGCCCATTCCTTCTTCACTGAAGGCAATACCTGCCATACAGGTCCAGCGTGGATCCTTGTCCTCAGGCTGGCTGTATTCATCAATAACCTGCATGGTTTCCTGGTCGATAACCAGCAGACGACTGTTCGCACTCCGCTCTGCCGTCTGGTAGACCGGCGGGAAGAACAGGTTGGATGCATTACCACTCGGGTGCGTGTTACCCAACGGGCTGACTGCATCCGAGTTCTGCGCATTAAAGAAGTTGGCATCACAGATCGCCTGCACGATGTTTCCGTTTGGCATCATCTGGGTACCCAATGGGCGTGGCAGACTGCCACGGCCGGCAGGGCCTGTCGGATTACCCAACAGCGGACGATAGGAAACTGTACGAATCGGCGTTCCATCACGATGGAACTGGGTTAGCGCCTGCTGACCTGCACTGGTAATGAATGCATGACCATTCAGACCACCGGACAGTACACCTGTCGGCTTGAAGGGTCCGGGGCATTCCAGGTTACCGCTACCATTTTCACACACCGGGCCGTTCGGGTCGGCGGAACCGCCAAACGGATTGGCTACGGTAATGCCGCGGGCACCGGTAACAATGCTGACTTCCAGTACCTGACCAGGACCGTTAGCCGCAGCAAAGGGGGCATTCATGGCATCGGCCATCATGAAGTTCGCTTCCAGACAGGCCGGTTGACCAACTTCATCAAGTCCATGCGCGGCAACACCACCCGCAAACATGGCAAGTCCCAACCCGTAGGCCAGACTCGTGAGTTGTTTTACTCTTTTCATTTCACTGAACTCCTCACAATCGCTTTAGTAGTAGATGTAATTGTTTTTTGCACAGGTTAGCGGGACAGGAATCGGCCGCGCCTGACTGTATTGATCCCCCGGGACGACAATTTATTCAGTCTAAATTTATATTTTAAAAATAAGGGGATAATGCCGCTTTCAATGTGCCAAATGGCACCTCCTGCAATATGCTATCTGTCACCTTGATGAGATGACGTAAAGACATTTATTGAATAAATCCGGATGCTATGGCATCTACACACCATGGAAATCATTGATCGTTTACTGAATGCACGCTGCCTGCGCAGAAAGATCTCGGACAACCGGGACCGACTTTATGGTGTAGCACTTGCGTGGTCCGGTGAACCGGCGGTTGCCGACGACCTGGTACAGGAAACGTTAATGATTGCACTTCAGCGCATTCACCAGTTAAGGGACGAAGAACGCCTTAATGCCTGGATGTACACCATCCTCAGCAACTGCTGGAAACAGTACCTGCGACGTGTCCGCCCTACCGTCGATATCGATGATGTCGAAATCTGTTGTGAGGGTGACGCGGAAGCAGGCTGTAGTGAACAGGAAGTTGTCGACCATGTAAGACATGCCATTCTGCGCCTGCCCGCAGGGCAACGGCAAACTGTCACACTGGTCGACCTGGCAGGTTTCAGTTATGCCGAGGTAGCCGATATACTGGATATTCCGATTGGTACGGTAATGAGTCGCTTATATACTTCAAGACAATCCCTGCAAAAAGTACTCGCCAACTTCCGCACCACCCAGCCGGCAGCGACAGGACACCTACGGAGAGTCAAGTGAGTAAAACAGATTTCAGAATCGAGCGCATTTTGCACGCTTATGTCGATGGTGAGCTTGATGCCCGGACGAAGAGCAGACTCCTGATCCAGATGGAGAACGACGAGCCTGCCAGGGCGCGTGCCTGTGAACTGCAACGCACCAAGGAATGGGTGAAGTTTTCCTTCGAGGGGGAAAAGGCCCCGACTCGCACACTCCCCGGTATCAACTGGCGCCTGCGTCATACCTCACCTTTTCATATTGCGGCGTCTCTGCTGATTGCACTGATCGCTTTTGGTGCCGGCTGGGGTGGTCGTTCGATTACGGAAGACGCCAGTCAGACCATCGTGCTGAATACCTCCAGGAATGAAGCCCCACACGTTATCCTGCACATCAGCGACGCGGATGAATCCCGTTTCGTCAAGGTACTGGAACGTACCGAGCAGATACTGCGCCAGTACAGGAATACCGGCGCACAAATCGAGGTTGTCGCCAATTCCGGTGGCCTTGATTTCCTGCGTACGGCCTCATCACATCATATCAACAGCATCAAGCGTCTCATTGCCCATTATGATAATGTGCGTTTCATTGCCTGCAGCCGTGGGCTGGGCAGGCTGCGTGAACTTGGACTGGATACCACCGTCATCGAGGGTGTGGATGCACACGCCCCGGCTGCCGATCACCTGATAGAACGCCTCACAGAAGGCTGGACCTATATCCGCATCTAGCCCATTCCCCGGATTAAGGTTCCAGGCAGTATTGCCGACACCCTGAGCAACCCTGTCACAGGGCCGGACAACCAGGGAACCCGGGCAGCAGATATGCGTATACCGCACCATCCAGACACCAGCCTTCGCCATTATTCATCGAGCCTGCTTTCCAGGCCGGTCCTGTTTGGCATACTCCTGCTTGTTACCAGTCACCCTGCCTCAGCCCGGGTGTACCGGTGCACAGCTGCCGACGGTAAAATCAGCTATTTACAGACTCCGTGCCCGGCCGGTCAGACAGGTGCAAAAATGCATGGTATCGGCTCAAAGATGACCGTGGACCGTGAGGCCTGTGCCCGGGTGCGGGATTTTGCTTCACAGAATTTCAATGCAATCAGGCAGGGTTCAGAACCCGCACGGCAGATTGACAAGTACGGCGGCCCCGGTTATATCAACTCACTCACACTGAATGTTATAAATTTTGTCAGCGGCTACCGGTATAGCGCAGACGTCCCTGCAATGAAAGTGGCCGCCCTGGCTTTCAACAAGTGCGTGAATGGCGGCTTCGGGAAACAACTTGAAGTCCGAAGCTTACCCGCCGAAATGCTTCCCCCGGATAAAGTCGCTCCACCGGCAGAGGAATCCGGCCCTGCACCATTACCACAGCCCCTTCCACCCACTCCGTAGAACGCATCACTTCTGTCAGGCTTCCACTGTCACGAGACCGGTGGCGGCCACACCACTCACCTCGGCAAGCGGCTTCGGCCTTGCAATGGCAAAACCCTGTACATAATCCACACCAATCTCCCGGAGCTGCTGCAGAATCCTGTCATTCTCGACAAACTCTGCAACTGTCTGGATGCCCATTACACGACCCAGCTGATGAATCGAGTTCACCATTTCCCGGTCGACCGGGTCAGTCGCCACATCACGAACAAGACCACCACTAATTTTCAGATAGTCCACGGGCAGGTTCCGGAGATAGGCAATCGAACTCAGACCACTACCGAAATCATCGAGCGCAAACTTCACACCGATGGAACGTAATGCCGTCGTAAACTCCAGCACTGATTCGAGATCGGAAATTGCGGCAGTCTCAGTTATTTCGAAACATATTGTTGACGGATCAATCTGGTAATCCCTGATCAGCACACTGATTTTGTTCTGGAAGCTTTTGCGGCCAATGGATGAACCTGACAGGTTGATCGAAAGCAGGGCCGGTTGCAGGTTCCCGTTTAATTTGCGCACATCGGTATACCAGGCCAGGGCATTGCGAACAACCCAGAGATCGATCGAGGTTATCAGATTATAGCGTTTCGCTGCCGGCAGGAACTGTGCCGGGGCGAGAAGCTCGCCGTCACTGTTGCGCATACGCACAATCACTTCACCACGCAATGCGTACGGTGTATCCGGATTTGCCGGAACGATGTCCTGAAAATAAAGCTCCATCCTGTCTTGTTCGAGCGCCTGCGTTATCTCGCTTACCATCCTTATCTCGCTATGCCGACGACCAATTTCATCATCACTGTACTGGTAAATATGTACCTGGTTCCGGCCCAGGTCCTTGGCTGTGTAACACGCGATATCTGCGGCACTGAGGATGCTGGCCAGGCTTTCACTGTCAGTCGTAATTTCCATCAGGCCGATACTCGCACCAAGTTCAAACAGCTTGCCTTCCCAGACAAAGCGGAAATCCCTGATATAGCCTCGCACACGTTCGGCAAATTCCCTTGCATGGTCAGTCGTACAGTCCCGCAGCAGGAAACCGAATTCATCACCACCCAGGCGGGCAAATATGTCTCCCTCCCTGAGCAGCGTTGTTATACCTTTGGCCAGACGACTTAACAACTCGTCTCCAGCCACGTGGCCACAGCTGTCATTGACGACCTTGAACTGGTCGAGATCAAGATAACAGACCACGTGGGTAACACCTGTCCGGCGGGCATGCTGTATGGCCTCTTCGACGTATCTTTCATATTCTGCACGGTTCAACAGCCCGGTCAGAGCATCATGGGCTGCCTGATAACTAAGACGTTCGGCCAGCTGGTGTTGACCCGTAACATCATGAAAAACGGTGACCGTACCCAGTGACACACCTTCCGGTGTGTAGATCGGGGAGGTTTTACTATTGATATAGAAAAAATCGCCATCCCGTCGTGTAAGGCGCAGGTTGGAAATCTGGTTTGCCAGACTCGGTTCAGCCGTATGGCGCCGGTCCGCTGTTGTATTG
>JALVCM010000026.1 GCA_027010005.1 Thiohalobacter sp. | reverse complement strand
ATAAAGCCTCGGCAAACAACAGGCGCTCGGTGCCATGGCCCAGGTCGGCCTGCACCAGCGCATAGTCCAGTTCCGGGTTGACCGACACGGCACGGTTGGCCGGCAGGGTCCAGGGCGTTGTGGTCCAGATCACCACCGACACAGGACCCTCGCCCTTGTGTCCGTCCGGGTGATGGCAACGTGCCAGCAGGGCTTCCTCGTCCAGCACTGAAAAACGCACATCGATGGCCGGTGAAGTCTTGTCCTCGTATTCCACTTCGGCCTCGGCCAGCGCGGAACCACAATCCGTGCACCAGTGCACCGGTTTGTAACCCTTGGTGAGATGACCGGCGGCAATAATGCGTCCCAGCGCACGGATGATGTCGGCCTCGAAACGGTAGTCCATGGTGAGATAGGGGTTCTCCCAGTCACCGATTACGCCCAGGCGGATAAAATCCTTGCGCTGGCCATCGACCTGCCTGCGTGCATAGTCGCGGCATTTTGCACGGAAGGTCGGTGCATCCACCTTGCGCCCGACCTTGCCAACTTTCTTCTCGACATTCAGCTCGATCGGCAGACCATGACAGTCCCAGCCCGGCACATAGGGCGCATCGAAACCGCTCAGGGCCTTGCTCTTTACAATGATATCTTTCAGGATCTTGTTCACGGCGTGGCCGATATGGATATCACCGTTCGCATAGGGCGGCCCGTCATGAAGTACGAACCTGGGTCGCCCTTCGCCCTGCGCGCGCAGGCTGGCGTAGAGATCGATTTCATCCCAGTATTTCAGCATTTCCGGCTCGCGGTTGGCGAGATTGGCCTTCATCGGGAATGCCGTTTTGGGCAGGTTAAGGGTATCTTTGTAGTTGCTCACTCGTGCACTCACTCACTGAAAAACTGTCGCGCCTGTTCGGCGTCCCGCTGTATCTGTTGCTTCAGCGCCTCGAACGACTCGAATTTCTTCTCGTCGCGAAGCTTGCTGCAAAACTCTATGCCCACGTAATGCCCGTAGATATCCCGGTCAAAATCGAACAGGTGTGTTTCCAGCACCGTTTCGTTGCCACACACCGTTGGCCGTGTCCCGAGGTTTGCGACGCCCTCCAGCACCTGGCCTTCAAGACCGTGTACGCGCACCGCAAACACACCACTCACCGGTGACACGGTACGGTGCAAATGCACATTGGCCGTCGGGAAGCCAATCGTGCGGCCGCGTTGCTGACCCGGCGCAATGCGCCCGAAAATAGTGTATGGCCTGCCCAACAGCTGTGCGGCCTTGTCCAGCTCACCGGCTGCCAGTGCCTCGCGGATACGCGTACTGCTGACACGCTCGCCGTTTTCGACCAGCGTATGGGTACTGACCACTTCAAACCCGTGTTGCCGCCCGGCCTGTTGCAGAAAGGCGAAGTCACCGCTACGGCCCTTGCCAAAACGGAAGTCATCACCAATCACCAGGTGACGGACACCCAGCCCGTCCACCAGGATGTCTTTTACAAAGGCATCCGCATCGTGTTCCGCCAGCTTATGGTCAAAGCGCAGGCACACCACTTGCTCGACGCCCAGTTCATGAAACAGGCTCAGCTTGTCGCGCAGCCGTTGCAGGCGCGCAGGCGCCATGTCGGACAAAAAATATTCCTGCGGCGTCGGCTCGAACACCATCACGGTAGCGGGCAACTGCAACTCGGCGGCACGCGCATGCAACTGGTCCAGCACCGCCTGGTGCCCGCGGTGCACACCATCGAAATTGCCGATCGTCAGCGCGCAGCCACGCTGCGCGGCAGGCATATTGTGAAGGCCTCGTATCAGTCGCATCAGTCTACAGAAAACAACGGATTATAATGATCGAACGCGTCATGTCATGGATTGCCTGCCGCTTTGTCCACCGGTGCACGGAAGGTAGACAGCTTCACGCCGGCCAGTCGCAGTGTCAGCAGGTAGCTGAATATCCCGGCGAATATCCATATACCGAGCTGTGTGACCCGCCCGGACACGTCCAGCCCTGTCCATTGCAGCTTGTCAGGGATACCGGATCCGACCACAGCAGCCATCACAAACACACCGACAGCAATCTGTACCAGCAGTCTCGGCCAGCCTGGTTGTGGCTGGTAGGCCCCGGCGCGCCGCAGCGCCCTGAACAGCATCGCGGCATTCAGCCAGGCTGCCAGCGCGGTCGCCAGCGCCAGCCCCGCGTGCGCACCGGGAATCTTCAGCAGCACCAGCGGCACCACAAACACGATATTCATCACCATGTTGGCAAGCATGGCACGGATGGCAATCTTAACCGGCGTCACCGTGTCCTGGCGGGAATAGAAAGTCGGCGCCAACACCTTGGTCAGCATAAACCCGGGCAGACCGAGCCCATACGCCAGCAGCGCAAGCGTTGTCATATCGACATCACTGCCCGTAAAGTCACCGTGTTCAAACAGTGTCGACAGTGCCGGACGCGCCAGCAACATCAGCCCCACCATGGCCGGCACACCAATCAACAATACCCAGCGTAAACTGGCATCGACAATGTGCGCAAACTGTTTGCCCGATCCGCTGGCGTGTGCACGCGACAACACCGGCAGAATAACCGTCGCCAGCGCAATGCCAAAAACACCCAGCGGAAACTCTACCAGGCGATCGGCATAGTACAGCCAGCTGACACTGCCGGTGACAAGAAAGGATGCCAGCAGCGTATCGAACAGCAGGTTGATCTGTGACACAGAGGAACCGATGATCCCCGGTACCATCAATTTCATAATCTTCCTGACACCTGCATCGCCTGCCCCCCAGCGCGGCCGTGGCAACAGGCGGATGCGCGCCAGTGAGGGCAGCAGAAAGGCCAGCTGGACAAAACCCGCCACGAACACGCCCCTGGCCACCCCGACCATGGGTTCCTCCAGCTGCGGAGAAACCAGCAATGCGGCAGAAATCAGGATCACATTTAGCCACACCGGCGTGAAAGCGGCCGCCGCAAAACGCCCGTAGCTGTTCAGGATGCCTGCCGCAAACGCCACCAGTGCCATGAACAGAAGATAGGGAAAGGTAAACCGCAGCATGTAGGCGGTCAGATCGAACTTGAGTGGATCTGACCAGAAACCCGGCGCAAATACCGTCACCAGTACCGGACTGGCCAGCACCCCGACCAGCACCAGCAGGCCCAGCATACCCAGCATGGTACCGGCGACATAATCCACCAGGGCCTGCACCTCACCATGCTCGCGCCGCGTCCGGTATTCCGACAAAACAGGCACGAACGCCTGGGAAAATGCGCCTTCTGCGAATAAACGGCGGGTAAAGTTCGGGATCTTGAATGCCACAAAGAAGGCATCCATGCCTGCCGAGACACCGAAACGTGCCAGCACCATATCCCGCACCAGCCCCAGTACCCGGGAAACCAGCGTCATTGTGCCAACCACCGCCGTGCTGCGGAGCATTTTGCCGCTCACAAAAGCCCTCCGGAAGGTGCGAAATGATTGACAAATCGGGCGGATTTCCGCATAGTGCCCGGCTCTTCGGAACCAGGAACAGGAGAAAGATTTTGGCAAATTCGGCCCAAGCCCGTAAACGCGCCCGCCAGGCAGAGAACCGCCGCCAGCGCAATGCAAGCCAGCGCTCCATGCTGCGCACCTACATCAAGAACGTCATCAAGGCGGTTGCCGCCGGTGACGCCGAAGCCGCCCAGGCCGCCTACCGGAAGGCTGTGCCGGTCATCGACAAGTCTGTCGGAAAAGGCCTCATTCACAAGAACAAGGCTGCCCGCCACAAGAGCCGCCTTGGTCAGCACGTCCGCGCGCTGCAAAGCTGATCGCGGATTGTTCCCTGGTTCCGAAAGCCGGTCTCTGACCGGCTTTTTTAATGGTGCGGAAAAATTCAAAGCAGCACCAGGTTGTCACGGTGGATCAACTCGGGTTCATCGACATAGCCCAGACACTGCTCGATCTGTTCCGTGCTGCGGCCCATGATGCGACGTGCTTCATCCGACGTGTAATTCACCAGGCCACGCGCCACCGGCTGGCCCTCGGGGTCCACACAACTCACCAGTTCGCCACGCTGGAAATTCCCTTCCACCGCCGACACACCAACGGCCAGCAGGCTGGAACCGGACTCCCTCAGTACCCGCACGGCACCGGCATCCAGTGTCAGCGAACCTTTTGACTGCAACTGGCCTGCCAGCCACTGTTTACGCGACGCCAACCGGCCACTGGCCGGGTACACCAGCGTTCCCAGCCCGGCACCGGTCGCCATGTGTTCCAGCACCTTCTCATCGCGCCCCGAGGCAATCCAGGTCGCGGCACCCGAGCGGGCGGCCAGTTCGGCCGCCGCAACCTTGGTCGCCATACCACCGCTGCCCAGCCCGCTACTGCTGTGACTCCCCGCCGCGGCTTTCAGGGCAGGATCACCGGCCTCTGCTTCACTGATCAATGAAGCCTGTGGGTTCTGCCCGGGATCACTGTCGTACACACCGGCCTTGTCCGTCAGGATCACCAGCAGGTCCGCCTCGACCAGGTTGGCCACCAGCGCAGCCAGCGTGTCATTATCACCAAAGCGCAGTTCGTCACAGGCCACGGTATCGTTTTCGTTGACCACCGGCACAACACCCAGCTCCAGCAGCTTGCGCAGTGTGCTGCGTGCATTCAGGTAACGTGTGCGATTGACCAGATCGTCGTGGGTCAACAGCACCTGCGCCGTGTGCAGACCATGGGTCTGGAAGTGTGATTCCCAGGCCTGCACCAGCCCCATCTGGCCAACCGCCGCGGCCGCCTGCTGCGCCACCAGCTGGTGCGGACGCTGTGTCCAGCCAAGCCGGTTCATACCCTCCGCGACGGCACCGGATGACACCAGTACCAGCTCGATCCCTTGCTCACGCAGCGTATTCATTTGCCCGACCCAGTCTGCGATGGCAGCACGGTCCAGCCCGGCACCGTTGTTGGTCAGCAGCGCGCTGCCGATCTTCACCACCCAGCGCCGGTGGCCTGCCTTGCCGATTACCTGTCGACGGGAATCACTCATCGGTCGTTACGGTTTCTGTCTCTTCTTTGTCCGCCTGCCGGCGCGCCTCGATGACATCCATAATGGCGAACACCAGTTCGCGTGTCCCCAGCTTTGCCAACGCGGAAATTTCAAATACCGGCCCCTGCCAGTCGAGCCGTTCGATAATGTCCCGGCACAGTGCCTCGCGCTCGTCTTCCGGCACCATATCGATTTTATTCAACACCAGCCAGCGCTCGCGCTCGCCGAGTTCGGCACTGAACTTTTCCAGTTCGTGCGCAATGGTTTTCACATCCTCGACCGGGTCACTGCCATCCAGCGGCGCCACATCGACCAGGTGCAGCAACAGCCCGGTACGTGACAGGTGTTTGAGGAACTGCACACCGAGTCCCGCACCTTCTGCAGCACCCTCGATCAGCCCCGGGATATCCGCCACCACGAAACTTCGATGTGCTTCCACGCGCACGACGCCAAGGTTCGGGTACAGGGTGGTAAAGGGATAATCCGCCACCTTGGGTTTGGCCGAGGAAATCGAACGGATCAGGGTCGACTTGCCGGCATTGGGCTTGCCGAGCAGGCCGATATCCGCCAGCAACTTCAGTTCCAGGCGCAACGTGCGATGCTCGCCCGGGGTGCCCGGTTTCGATTCGCGCGGCGCACGGTTGATCGAACTCTTGTAACGCAGATTACCCAGGCCGTGGAAACCGCCGCGCGCCACCAGCAGACGCTGGCCGTCTTCCACCAGGTCCCCCATCAACTCTTCCGTATCTTCTTCATATATGAGGGTACCGACCGGTACCTTTATAATACAGTCCTCACCCGC
>JALVCM010000025.1 GCA_027010005.1 Thiohalobacter sp. | reverse complement strand
TTCCGTAACGAGGAAGTATTGCAGCAGGGCAAGGACAAGATGCTGGAAATCCGGGGACGTATCCGCGATGCCTGTATCGACGATCACAGCAAGGTGTTCAATACCGCACGTATCGAGGCCATGGAACTGGAAAACCTGATCGAGATCGGGGTGGCTACCGTGACCTCGGCGCTGGCGCGGACCGAAAGCCGTGGCGCACATTCACGTATTGATTATCCCGAACGTGATGATGCCCGCTGGATGCGTCACAGTCTGTTCTCGCTGGAGGGTGACAAGATGGATTACAAACCGGTGCGCATCAAGCCGATCACGGTAGACAGCTTCCCGCCGAAGAAACGGACCTACTGAGATGAAGTTTTCCATATACCGCTATGATCCCGACCAGGACGCCAGGCCGTACATGCAGGACTACGAGCTGGCAGATGAAAAAATCGAGCCGGGCATGATGCTGCTGGATGCCTTGCTGTTGCTGAAGGAACAGGACCAGAGTCTCAGCTTCCGTCGTTCCTGTCAGGAGGGTGTTTGCGGGTCCGACGGTATGAATATCAATGGCCGCAACGGGCTGGCCTGTATCACCATGCTCTCCGAACTGAAACAACCGGTGGAAATCCGTCCCCTGCCGGGGATGCCGGTGGTGCGTGACCTGATCGTGGACCTGTCCCAGTTCTATAAACAGTACCGCACCGTCAAGCCCTACCTCACCAATGATGACCCCTGTCCGGAAGTGGAGCGCCTGCAGACCCCGGAGCAACGTGAAAAGCTCGATGGGCTGTATGAATGTATTCTGTGTGCCTGCTGCTCCACCTCCTGCCCGTCGTTCTGGTGGAACCCGGACAAGTTCCTCGGGCCCGCGGCGCTGCTGCAGTCATGGCGGTTCCTGGCGGACTCACGTGACCAGGCAACCGAGGAACGTCTGAACGACCTGGAAGGACCGTTCCGGCTGTTTCGCTGCCACACCATCATGAACTGCGTCGAGGTGTGCCCCAAGGGACTCAACCCGACACGTGCCATCGGTCACATCAAGGCGCTGATGGTCAAGCGATCGCTGTGAGTGAGCTTGCGCGGCTGCGCTGGAAGTGCCGGCGGGGGATGCTGGAGCTCGACCTGCTGCTGCGGGATTTTCTCGATCACGGTTATGCACAACTGGATGCCGATGCCACGCAACGCTTCGATGCCCTGCTGGATTATCCCGATGCAGTATTGCTGGAATGGATGATGGGCCGTATACAACCTGCCGACAAGGATGTCGCAAAACTTGTGGAACAGATTCGATCGTCCGCTTCGTCTTGAGCTGGACGACTCACCGCTGCTGCTAAAGATACTGGCCGCCCTGCACCTGGCCGGCGTGCTGGCGTGGGTGCTGGTTCCCCTGTCTCCGCTTGTCCAGGTGTCCGCTGTCGTTATCCTGCTTGCCCGGTTCTGGCACCTGTTCTGTCTGCATGCCTGCCCCCGGGCGCGTTATGCGGTTCAGGCCCTGTACTGGGAGAAAGCATCCGGCTGGAAGATAAAAACCCTCGATGGCTGGTGTCCGGCCACGCTGTGTGCGCCGTACTATGTGACTGCACGGCTGGTGGCCGTACGCTTCCGTATCGGGCGTTTACGCCGGGTCACCGCCGTCGTGGTGGCTGACCGCAGCGACACAGACGACTTTCGCCGGCTTCGGGTGCGCTTGCTACAATGCGGGCATGGCGATAGAGATCGAACGCAAGTTTCTGGTCAGTAATGATCGTTGGCGATTACAGGCCGATAGCGGAGTCCACTACCGGCAGGGCTACCTGTCACACGACCCACGCCGTTGCGTGCGGGTCCGTATCGCCGGCGACCAGGCCTGGTTGAATATCAAATGCGCCACCTCGCCGATACGCCGTCTTGAATATGACTACCCTGTCCCCCTGGAGGATGCGCAGGAAATGCTGAAAATGCTGCGTAGCGAGGATTGTGTCGACAAGGTTCGTTACCGTATCAGGCAGGGTCAACATGAGTGGGAAGTCGATGTCTTTGAAGGTACCAATGCCGGTCTGGTTGTGGCCGAGATTGAACTCGATGATGAAGAAGAGGCGTTCGAAAAACCCGACTGGCTTGGCCGTGAAGTCTCCGATGATCCCCGTTATTACAATATGAACCTCGCAAAACAGCCGTATACCACGTGGTAATACGGGTACTGACACTGTGTCTTGCGCTGTGGCTTTCAGGGTGCGATTCACCGCCCGATACCAGGCCGATCCGTTTTGCGCTGGCGACGGTTCCCTCGGGCCTGGACCCGCGTTATGCCAGTGACGCCACGTCCGAGCGGATCAACCGGCTGCTCTATGCACGGCTGGTCGATTTTGATGAACAGTTTCGGCCGGTAGCCTCGCTGGCACGCTGGCAACGACTGGCGCCGGACCACTACCGTTTTATTCTGGGCGAGCAGGGGAGAGTGTTCCACGACGGTACCCGGCTGGAGGCCAGGGATGTGGCTGCCACCTATCGGTCCGTGCTCGACCCTGCTACGGCCTCGCCGCACTATGGCACGCTGAAACTGATAAAGCGTATCGAGGTGATTGACCCCGATACCGTGGATTTTTACCTGGACAGGCCGGCACCCCTGTTCCCGGGCTGGATGACCGTGGGTATCGTGCCGGCTGCCACCATCGAGGCAGGCCTGCCACTCCATCACCATCCGCTCGGTAGCGGCCCCTTCCGTTTTGTCGACTGGCCGCAGGCCGGCCGCCTTGAGCTGGAGCGGGTCAGTGACGGCCAGTTACTGGTGTTCGAGCAGGTGCATGACCCGACCATGCGCGTGTTGAAACTCCTGCGCGGTGAGGTTGACCTACTGCAGAATGATCTGCCTCCCGAACTGGTGGACTGGCTCGACGACCAGCAGGACATACAGGTCATCCGGCGCAGGGGCAGTAATTTTTCCTATCTCGGTTTCCAGCTGCAGGATGCTGCCACCGGGACGCTGGCGGTACGGCGTGCCGTGGCACTGGCCATCGATCGTGACGCCATTATCCGCTACGTGTTCCGGCGCGCGGCGCGCAAGGCTTCGGCACTGTTACCCCCGGAACACTGGGCCGGCGCGTCCCTGCCGCTCATCGAGCGTGACCTGCCGCGTGCGCGTGAGCTGTTGCAGACTGCCGGCTACGGCCCGCAGAATCCGCTGGTGCTCAGCTACAAGACGTCGAGTGACCCGTTCCGGATCCGCCTGGCCACCATCCTGCAGCAGCAACTGGCCGAGGCCGGTATCCAGGTGACGGTCAGCAGTTATGACTGGGGGACCTTCTTCGGTGACATCAAGGCCGGGCGCTTCCAGCTCTACAGCCTTGCCTGGGTGGGTATCAAGTCACCGGATATTTTCCGTTATGCCTTTCACAGCCAGTCGTTGCCACCGGCCGGCGCAAATCGCGGCCGCTTTAACGACAGGCAAACGGATGCATTGATCGATGCAGCCATGCGGGAGACAGATATACAACGGCAGGCGGAACTCTACCGGCAGTTGCAGCAGCGGTTGCTGGACATGCTGCCCTGTGTTCCCCTGTGGTTCGAGGGGCAGTACATTGCGGCGCGTGACGACATCACCGGTTACCGGCTTGCTGCCGACGGCAACTTTGATGCCCTGGCGCAGGTTGTGTACGCCCAGCATGGGCATGAACTAATGAGGTGAAAGTCCTCTGTAGGAAGGTCACCATCCATAGCGCTTTATAGGGTTATTAGATGCTAACTACTAGCGAATGGCAAGTGCTTACCCGTGAGGGTTGGTGCGAAGGAAGCCGGACGCAAAACTGCGAGCTGATGAACAAGAACATCATATGAGGCGTAGGCTGAAGGCGAGATGGCACAAGACATCGAAGCCGCGTGATCTAACGGCCACCGTAAATGATGCAGCAGTGCAGTGACAGTTCATGCTCTTATCTGGGGAGATCTGCTTAACAGGCGATCGGTAAATTACCAGTAAGGCACTGGTTGACCAAGCCTTGGCATACAGGAATCATCGCCCTGTGTGAGCGAACGAGATGAAACCGATAGCGCCCGCAGAGGTAACTCTGTAGGTGATTAAGCAGAAGTCAGCAGACGGCATAGTAGCCAAATGCCCATCGTAATGGTTGGGACATGGTGAAGGCCTGAACATTTAGATAAAGGAGGAGCCTTGACACACCTGACTACACAAACGCCGACCGGCGGTGATGTGACGCAGCGTAGTGACCTGAAGCCAGCCTTTAGCGACAATCTGTTCGATCGTGTAGTGCACAGAGATAACATCCTCAAAGCATGGCATCGCGTTCGAGCCAATAAGGGGGCAGCTGGCATTGATGGGATGACCATTGATGAGTTCCCCGCCTGGGCAAAGTCAGGTAACTGGAAACAGGTGATAACGGAGCTGGAAACAGGTCGGTATAAACCCTCACCGGTCAGACGTGTTGAAATCGACAAACCGGACGGCGGTTCCCGCCAACTGGGGATTCCAATCGTAACAGACCGCGTGATCCAGCAAGCCATTGCTCAGGTGCTTACGCCCATTTTCGATCCCGGATTCTCGAACAATAGTTTCGGGTTTCGGCCTCGTCGTAATGGGCAGCAAGCGGTTAAGCAGGTACAAGGCATCATCAAGCAAGGCCGACGCTTTGCGGTTGATGTTGATCTGTCAAAGTTCTTTGACCGGGTTAATCACGATTTGTTGATGACGCACCTTGGCTATAAGGTCAGGGATAAACGTCTTCTCAAACTGATTAAACGCTATCTGAGAGCTGGGGTTATCGATAACCAGTTCTACAGTGAGAGTCGAGAAGGTGTTCCTCAAGGCGGGCCACTTTCGCCGTTGTTGGCGAACATCATGCTTGATCCTTTGGACAAAGAGCTTGAGAAGCGTGGGCATAAGTTCGCTCGATACGCAGACGACTTTACAATAGTAGTGAAGAGTCAGCGTGCTGGCGAACGTGTGCTTCGCAGTATCAGCAGGTACCTGGAGAACCGTTTGAAGCTGGTGGTTAACACCACCAAAAGTCACGTGGTTAAAACCAATGAAAGCAAATTCCTGGGATTCACCTTTCAGGGAGGCCGCATTCACTGGCACCCGGAAACGTTGCTGAAGTTTAAGCAACAAGTACGGCGATTAACCAACCGCAACTGGGGCGTGTCGATGACATATCAGCTCTTCAGACTCAGCCAATACTTACGTGGCTGGATTAATTACTTTGGTATTGCTAGTGGCTATCAACGCTGCGTCGATCTGGATCATTGGATAAGACGTCGGGTTCGCATGGCCTACTGGCGACAGTGGCGACGGCCACGCACCAAGGTAAGAAGTATGATGAGATTGGGTGTTCATGTTCGCGCCGCCGTTGCCTGTGGCATCACCAGTAAAGGCCCATGGCGTAGCGCTAAGACTCCGGGAATACAGCAGGCATTATCCAATGCCTACCTAAAATCTCAGGGCTTGTATGCGTTGCGTGATGGATGGATTGTGCTTCATCATGCTAAATGAAACGCCCTGTGCGGAGCCGCATGCAGGGTGTTGTGGGGACTGGGGGTTAGAGACCCCCGGTTACCCGATTCGACAAAATCAGGGAGGCTCTGATTAATTCGTCATTGCGAGGAACGAAGTGACGTGGCAATCTCTGACAGACTGATTCCATTGTATGAGATTGCCGCGCTTCGCTCGCAATGACGTAAATTTCACTCGCAATGACGTAAATTTCACTCGCAATGACGTGAATTTTGCTCTTGATGAACTTACTCCGTCATTCCGGCGCAGGCCGGAATCCAGGTGGCTTAACCAGACCTTATGGATTCCGGCCTGCGCCGGAATGACGGGTTGT
>JALVCM010000024.1 GCA_027010005.1 Thiohalobacter sp. | reverse complement strand
AAATCGCCACGGCCGGTGCCAGCCGTATTCTCAAGCGCGAGCTGGATGCAGCGGCCAACGAGGACCTGATCAAAGATCTGGTCGCCCGGATCTAGGGCAGGGACATGGCAGATTCCACAACCGAAGACGCCGAAGTGAGTGGCGGCGAAGCCGCGCTGGCCCGGCCCTATGCACGGGCTGTGTTCGAACTGGCCAGCAGCAAGGGTGAACTGGCGCAGTGGTCGGACCAGCTGGCGCTGATGGCGGCAGTGGCGGCCAACGAGACCATGCGCAACCTGCTGGATAACCCGAAACTGACACGTGACGATGCGGCAAACCTGATGATCCGCGCCTGTGGCGACGACATCGGCGAAGGCGCTGTCAATTTGCTGAAGATCCTGGCGGAAAACGATCGACTCGATCAGCTGCCCATGATCGATGTGCTGTTCCGGCAGTTCCGCGACGAGGCGGAAGGCACGGTACACGCTGAAGTCCTGTCCGCGCAGCCGCTCAGCGAAGAACAGAAAAACGCGATCGCCGCTGCGCTGAAAAAACGCCTGGGCCGCGACGTGCAACTGAATTGTTCTGTGAACGAAGACCTGGTGGGTGGTGCAGTGATCCGCGCAGGCGACCTGGTGATTGACGGGTCGGCTGTGGAGCATCTGCGGCAGCTTTCCAACGCTTTGGTTCACTAAGTAGAGGACGCAAGTAATGCAACTGAATCCATCTGAAATTAGTGATCTGATCAAAAAGCGTATCGAGGGTTTTGAAGCCACCTCCGAAGCGCGTAGTGAAGGCACCATCGTCAGTCTGACTGACGGTATCTGCCGTATTCACGGTCTTGCCGATGTCATGCAGGGCGAGATGATCGATTTTGGCAATAACCTGTTCGGCATGGCGCTGAACCTCGAACGCGACTCGGTCGGCGCTGTTATCCTCGGCGACTACAAGTCAGTGTCCGAGGGTGACAAGGTCAAGTGCACCGGGCGTATCCTGGAAGTGCCGGTCGGCACGTCGCTGCTGGGACGCGTGGTCGATTCGCTGGGTATGGCCATCGACGGCAAGGGGCCGATTGAATCCGATCTCTCTTCACCGATCGAAAAAATCGCCCCCGGCGTTATCGAACGTAAATCGGTCGATGAGCCGGTGCAGACCGGCCTCAAGGCCATCGACGCCATGGTGCCGATTGGTCGTGGCCAGCGCGAGCTGATTATCGGCGATCGCCAGACCGGTAAAACCGCTGTCGCCATCGACGCCATCATCAACCAGAAGGGTACCGGCGTTAAGTGTATCTACGTCGCGATCGGCCAGAAGAACTCATCGGTTGCCTCGGTGGTGCGCAAGCTCGAAGAGCACGGCGCCATGGACCACACCATTATCGTATCGGCCGGTGCTTCTGATTCGGCCGCCATGCAGTACATTGCCCCCTACGCCGGTTGCGCCATGGGCGAGTACTTCCGTGACCGTGGTGAAGATGCACTCATTATCTATGATGACCTGACCAAGCAGGCCTGGGCCTATCGCCAGGTTTCGCTGTTGCTGCGCCGTCCGCCGGGTCGTGAGGCCTACCCGGGTGACGTGTTCTACCTGCACTCCCGTTTGCTGGAACGCGCTGCGCGCGTCAACACCGACTACGTGGAGAAGATGACCAATGGCGAAGTGAAAGGCAAGACCGGTTCACTGACGGCACTGCCGATCATCGAAACCCAGGCCGGTGACGTGTCGGCCTTCGTTCCGACCAACGTGATCTCCATTACCGACGGCCAGATCTTCCTGGAGTCTGACCTGTTCAACGCCGGTATCCGGCCGGCTATCAACGCCGGTCTGTCGGTATCGCGTGTCGGCGGTGCGGCACAGACCAACATCATCAAGAAACTCGGTGGTGGTGTTCGACTGGCACTGGCGCAGTACCGTGAACTGGCGGCCTTCGCGCAGTTTGCTTCCGATCTCGACGAGGCGACCCGCAAACAGCTGGAGCGTGGTCAGCGCGTAACCGAACTGATGAAACAGGCCCAGTATGCCCCGCTGTCGATTGCGGAAATGGCGCTGTCACTGTTCGCGGCCAACGAAGGCTACCTGGATGATGTGGACGTGAAGAAGATCGTGGCATTTGAATCGGCGCTGCTGGCGCACTTCAAGTCCAACTTTGGCGCCGACATGGACGCGATCAACGCCAATCCGGACTACAACGATGAAGTGGCGGCCAAACTTCGCACCATTATCGAAGACTTTGTCGCCAATGGCGCTTACTAGGGAAACCCGGATGAAGGCGTCATTCCGGCGCATGCCGGAATCCATGTCGTTGAAACCACTGGATCCCGGCATGCGCCGGGATGACGGCAAAGGGATTAGCCCGGGGTTATCTGAAGATCACATAGACAGGACAATTTAAATGGCTGGCGCGAAAGAAATACGCACCCAGATCAAGAGCATCCAGAATACGCAGAAGATCACCAAGGCCATGGAAATGGTTGCGGCGAGCAAGATGCGCAAGGCACAGGATCGCATGCGCGCGTCCCGTCCTTACGCGGAAAAAATGCGTACCGTGGTCGCACACATGGGCCGGGCACATCCCGAGTACAGGCATCCCTTCCTGATCGAGCGGGACGCGAAACGGGTTGGCCTGATTATTATTTCGTCTGATCGGGGTCTGTGTGGTGGCCTGAACATCAACCTGTTCAAGAAAGCCGTGCGTTCCATGACCGAGTGGAAAGGCCAGAATCTTGAAATCGACCTGGCCGTGATCGGCGGCAAGGCCATGGGTTTCTTCAAGCGTCTTGGCGGCAACGTGGTTTCCGAGAACTCGCAGCTTGGTGACTCCCCCGGTATCGAAACGCTGATCGGTTCGGTGAAGGTGATGCTGGATGCCTACGATGAAGGCAAGATCGACCGCCTGTACCTGGCCAACAACCAGTTCGTGAATACCATGACCCAGTCGCCCCAGGTCGAGCAGTTACTGCCGGTCATCGGTGACGAAACGGATGAAGAACTGAAGCATCACTGGGACTATATCTACGAGCCGGACGCCAGGTCGGTCATGGACCAGTTGCTGATGCGCTACGTGGAATCACTGGTCTACCAGGGCGTGGTGGAAAACATTGCCTGTGAAATGGCCGCGCGCATGGTCGCCATGAAGGCCGCCTCCGACAACGCCGGTGAACTGATCGACGGCCTGCAGCTGGTCTACAACAAGGCCCGCCAGGCAGCCATCACCCAGGAGCTGTCAGAAATCGTCGCCGGCGCCGCCGCCGTCTGATTTTTCAAGGGGTCAGAGTACTTGATCTGGCCTGGTACTGAATTCGAAGTTTGGCAGGGGTTGAGATCAAGTACTCTGACCCCTTGAAAAGAATTTAATTTACAGAGGACTTAATCAATGAGTTCCGGAAATATTGTTGAAGTGATCGGTGCAGTGGTTGACGTGGAGTTTCCGCGCGACGCTGTGCCAAAAGTCTACGATGCACTCAAGGTCGAATCGGCCGGCCTGACGCTGGAAGTCCAGGGTCAGCTGGGTGACGGCGTGGTACGTACCATCGCTATGGGTACGACTGATGGCATCAAACGTGGCATTGAAGTGACCAATACCGGCGCACCGATTTCCGTGCCGGTCGGCCAGGGCACACTGGGCCGCGTCATGGACGTGCTGGGTAACCCGATCGACGAAGCCGGCCCGCTGAAGGCCGACAAGCTGATGCCGATCCACCGGAACCCGCCGAGCTACGAAGACCAGGCGGCCAGCATCGACATCCTGGAGACGGGTATCAAGGTTATCGACCTGATCATGCCAATCGCCAAGGGCGGCAAGATCGGCCTGTTCGGCGGCGCCGGCGTGGGCAAGACGGTGACCCTGATGGAGCTGATTCGTAACATCGCGGTCGAGCACTCGGGATTCTCCGTGTTTGCCGGTGTCGGCGAACGTACCCGCGAAGGTAACGACTTCTACTACGAAATGCAGGAAGGCGGCGTGCTCGATAAAGTGGCGCTGGTCTACGGCCAGATGAACGAGCCACCGGGTAACCGCCTGCGTGTCGCGCTGACCGGCCTGACTATTGCGGAAAACTTCCGTGACGAAGGCCGTGACGTGCTGATGTTCATCGACAACATCTACCGTTACACCCTGGCCGGCACCGAGGTATCCGCACTGCTCGGCCGTATGCCGTCCGCGGTGGGTTACCAGCCGACGCTGGCCGAGGAAATGGGTGCCTTGCAGGAACGTATTACCTCGACCAAGACCGGTTCCATTACCTCCTTCCAGGCCGTGTATGTGCCGGCGGATGACTTGACCGATCCATCCCCCGCAACAACGTTTGCTCACCTTGACGCCACGCTGGTGTTGTCGCGCCAGGTTGCCGAGCTGGGTATCTACCCGGCGGTGGACCCGCTCGATTCCACCTCACGCCAGCTCGATCCACTGGTGGTGGGCAACGAACACTACGATGTGGCCCGTGCCGTGCAGGGCACTCTGCAGCGCTACAAGGAATTGCGCGATATCATCGCCATCCTGGGTATGGACGAGCTGTCGGAAGAAGACAAACAGGATGTCTCCCGCGCACGTAAAATCCAGCGCTTCCTGTCACAGCCGTTCTTCGTAGCGGAAACTTTCACCGGCGCGCCGGGCAAGTACGTTTCCCTCAAGGACACCATCGCGGCGTTCAAGGGCATTGTCAACGGCGATTACGACGACCTGCCGGAACAGGCCTTCTACATGGTCGGCACCATCGACGAAGCCGTGGAAAAAGCCAAATCGCTTTAACGCGATTTGAGGGCTAGAATATGGCTATGACCTTACATGTCGACATTGTCAGCGCCGAGGAGGAAATCTTCTCCGGCACGGCCAATATGGTGTTCGCACCGGCCGAGATGGGTGAGGTGGGTATTGCGCCACGCCATACCCCGTTGCTGACGCGTCTGAAACCCGGTGAAGTGCGCGTCCAGGTCGAGGGCCAGGAAGAACAGTTCTTCTATGTCTCCGGCGGTATGCTGGAAATCCAGCCGCATATTGTTACCGTGCTGGCAGATACCGCGGCCCGCGCCAAAGATCTTGATGAAGCCGCTGCGCTGAAGGCCAAGGAACGCGCCGAAAAAGCCATGGAAGACAAGCAGAGCGACTTTGATTACGCAAAAGCCCAGGCCGAGCTGGCCGAGGCCGTTGCCCAGCTGCGTACTATCCAGAAACTTCGCAAGAAATCCGGTGGCTGATTTTTTAAACCCATGACTGACGCTGTGGTTGGTAAAAACAAGGTCATCTCGATCACCTACTCCATTGTGAGTGAGGATGGCGAGATTCTGGAGCAGTCGGATATTCCGGTCTTCTACGCCCATGGTGGCGTGAACCAGATGTTCCCGGAAGTCGAGGCCGCTCTTGAAGGCCATGTCGTTGGCGACACCATCGAAGTGGTGCTGCCGCCGGGCAAGGCGTTTGGCGAGCATGATCCGAGCCTGACTTTCACGGACGATCTCGACAATGTACCACCGGAATTCCGCCATGTCGGGGCGGAAGTGCAGATGCAGAACGACCGGGGCGAAACCCGATCATTTTTTGTTGCAAGCATCGAAAACGGCAAACTGACCGTGGACGGCAATCATCCATTCGCCGGCAAAACCCTGACCTATTCGGTCACCGTCAAGGAAATCCGTGACGCCACGGAAGATGAAATGAAGAAAGGCGTCTCGTCCCCGGTCCTGCACTGATCCAGTCCGGTAGCGGGCCATTTCAGTTTATCCCCCTGAATGCCGTATCATTAGGCCAGTGTTGGCCAGATCGGATTTAGCCGTTTTATCATGAGTCTCAGCATCATCATTCTTGCCGCCGGTCAGGGTAC